>JAZPZP010000029.1:0-49271 GCA_045544695.1 Eubacteriales bacterium
TTTTCTTCATTCGGCTCTAAACAATCCTTTTTAAAAATAAAACTAAAAACCTTGATTTCATTTTCTTCAAGAATTTTACAAGTTTTTTCACCCGCCACAGCAAAAGTATTTTCATCAGCTATAACAAACACTTTTTTTGCGTTAAATTTTCCAACCAACTGTGGTAATTGCTTTATTGCACCTTTGAATGATATAACTTCAGATTCAAACGTATGTGCTTTTCCACAGCTACATTGTTTTGTGTTCATCAAATTCATATAATCACCCTATATAATTTTACTGAAAAGCCAATAAATAATCAACATTTAAAAAACATCTAGACAATATAATCATAAATTGATTATAATAATGATTGAATTATGGAATGAGGTGATTATTTATGTCAATACATAACAGAGAAGAACTGTATGAAAAACTCTTATCTAAAAAGGAACACACCGTTGAAGAACTGGCAAATAAACTTTTTATAAGCGAACCTACAGTGCGGCGTGATATACTTGTTTTGGAAAAGAAGGATATTATCACACGCAAAAGAGGTAGGGTAAATCTCAAAATAAATTCTGCTGATAAACGCATTCCGTTATTTATTCGCGATATGGAAAACAACCCATCTAAAAGGCAAATAGCGCTTAAGGCTTTATCTTACATTAAAGATGGAGATGTTATTATGCTCGATGCATCTACAACAGCATACTGCATATTGCCGCATCTTGCAAATTTTAAAGAAATTTTCGTAATAACCAACGGAGCAAAAGCAGCTATTGAACTTGCATTAATGGGAATAAAAACCATATGCACGGGCGGCGAGCTTGCCTGTGAATCCTTTTGTTATGTAGGAACGGACGCAGAGAGCGTTTTAAGCCGGTATAATGCCGATATAGCTTTTTTCTCATGCAGGGGGATAACGGATGAAGGAATTGCCACAGATAACTCTGTTTTAGAAAATTCCATGCGCAAAATTATGATGAGAAATTCAAAAAAGAGTTTTCTGCTTTGTGATAAAAGTAAGTTTGGTAAAACCTATCTTAACACTCTTTGCAGCGTTGAAGAATTGGACGGGGTTATAACAGATAAGTAATATAAAGGACATATCTTGATAAGTAATTTCTACTCATTTAAGATATGTCCTTTTAAGTTATTTATTTTTCTGCCTCAGACAGCATATTCTCTATAAAGATACCGTATCCCTTACACGGATCATTTACTAAAACGTGCGTTACCGCGCCGATGAGTTTACCGTTTTGAATTATCGGTGAACCGCTCATTCCCTGAACGATGCCACCGGTTTTTGAAATTAGATTTTTATCGGTTATTTTAATTAGCATATTTTTGGTATTCTTTTCCGAATCAGGATAAATTTTTAATATTTCAATCGAATATTCAGAAACATTATTTCCCTCGATATTGGATAAAATAACAGCAGGCCCTGTTTTTATTTCGGATTTCTTTGCGACGGGGATTTCCGCTTTATTTAAAAATTCCATATCATCTGAAATTTTACCGAAAATTCCTGAATTTGTGTTATTAAAAAGAATTCCAAAGTCCTCTTTTAAGTTGTATTCACCCTCGAGCTCGCCCGGAGCACCTTCCTTACCGCGCTTTACATTGATTACTTTAGACTCCATAACCGAGCCTTCCTTTAATGGAACTAAAACATTTGAATTTGTGTCGCAAATTCCGTGACCCAATGCACCGAAGGTTTTTGTCTGCTTATCATAGAAGGTTATCGTTCCGATGCCTGCCATACTGTCGCGAATTAAAAGCCCAAGCTTTAATTCACCGTCTTTGTTGCAAACGGGGGAGAGCGTTATATCTTGCTCCTGTTCGTTTCGCAAAATTGTCAGCGTCACCGTTTTATTATTTGCAATTTTCTTTTGAAAGTCACGGCATTCCGATACAACTTCACCATTTATTTTTTTAACGATATCACCTTCGCGAAGCCCCGAAATTTTTGCCGGACTTTCGATTCCTGTTTTTGTTTCAATCTCCGTCGTGCCAAGGATGAGGACTCCGTCGGCATGCATTTTTATTCCCGTCGTGTGCCCGATCGGAACTAATGATTCCGCATCAAGCGCGAGCGCCGGGAAAAGGAGAATTGAAACTGAAATTAAAAATGAAATTATTTTTTTAATAATACCACTCCTTTCTCTTTTAATATGTGCATAGCCGATGAAAGTTAAGAGTGGGAAAACTATGTTTTCATTCCATTCCAAGTTGTAGAATCGGGCAAAGCAGATGTGTTTTAAAATCTTAAATGTTAAAAATTAAATTTAAATTTAAAAAATGAAAAATGAGCAGAAAAATTCTGCTCATTCGCCTCTGTATTTACGCCGGGTTGCCATTCCTCCGCGCAGATGGCGTTGCGCTTTGTTTTCGTCAAGCACGCGCTTGACAGCAAGGTACAACTCATAATCGAGCGCTTGCAATCGGTCGGCAATATCCTTATGTACCGTTGACTTCGAGATGTAAAACTTTTTAGCCGCTTCTCTCACGGTGCTTTTGTTTTCGATAACATAATTTGCGAGGTCAATTACCCGCTCTTCTATATATGTATTAGCCAAAAGGTCACGCCCCCTTGCCATAAACTTACAAATTAAGTTTATGATTTGTAAATTTAAAGTATGACAAGAGGGGAGAGCAATCAAATGCTTAAGGAGATTTTACCCGTGCCTTTTTTATTTAAAACGGTCAGCATAAATTCCTCCTTACTGATTGCAATAAAGTAATCATCGTATTCTTTTTCGTAATTATTTAAAACAAATTCAAGCGTCTCGCGAAGCTGAAGCATTGCAGCAAATTCGTGCTTACAGATGCCACTGCAAAAGCAGGAGCAACGGATATCGCTTATTTGACCTTCAAAGAAATTGAAATCAACCTCGTAAGTATCGCTGCCCGAAACTATTGCATAACCGCGACTTCCGTCCACACAGATATAAACTACCTTGTTTGTATTATAGTATTCGTGACCGCGCTCAATAATCTTATTACTTGCCTCCATTTTCATCAGATTAGAAAGAGGGAAGCTTTTGCTCTCATCACTTCCGGTTACAAAACTCTCTTCGCTTGGTGCTTTGAACCAGGAAACAGCTTTTTCAATTGGAAGTGTATTGCGGTTAAACGAGACAAGGTGCGAGCCGGCGAAATAAAAGCTTCCGTTTACGCTTGTATCCACGACAGCAATTACTTTTTTGTAGTCTGAGAGCTTGATTTTAAAGGAATAGTTTATTTCGGTAACCTGACCTCTTGTGCCCGCGCAGCTTCCCTCAACATAAACGAAGTCGCCGACTTTTAAATTAAAAGAGTCATTATAATAAGAAAAGCTTCTGTGAGTGGAGGGGAAAAACACCTCGACAATTGATTTCTTTACTTCTTTTTCTTCAGGCTGCGGTGTAACCGGAGCGAGCGATTCTTGCGTTTCTTCAACACCGGAGCTGAACCCAATGGGACATTTTTTCATAATCTTTACCTCCCGGATATTATCTTACAATACCATTTTAACAGGAGAGGTGTCCCATAATACGGACAGTAAAAAGCACCGCCTTATGGCGGTGCTTTTTAGTTTTCGTAAATATTGCAGATTTCTTTCGCGAGCGTATATATTTCATCAATTATATGCTCGGGCGAGATGATTTTCGCTTTATTACCAAAGCTTATTATCCAGGCTAAAAATTGCGGACTGACAGCAACCTTGACTCGGCAGATAAAGTGGTCGTCGTCTTTTTTGATAATCGGGATATCGGTGCCGAATCGGTCGAAAACAACGCCCACGAGAGAATTGTGGAATTCTATTGAAACATCGCACTCCTCGCCTCCAAACATCTGGAAGGTCGATTTTGAGTATTCGGACAAATCGAACGGCTTATCCGATAAAACCCGTTCATCATCGATTATTTCAATGTTTTCCATCTTGTCAACGCGATAGTGGACATAGTGGTCGTATTTTTCTTTATATGTAATGAGGTAATAATTCTCATCGTCCCAGGAGAGTGCCACGGGTGATTCGGTATATAAATCGCCATCCTTGCGATAAACCTTCTTTTTATCAACGCTTAAGTTAAAATATTTAAAGGTTATCTGTCGATTTGCGGCAATTGCCTCGTGAATTTTGTCAACATTATAATAAATTTGCTCGTTTACCGTTTTTACTCGGTTTGTTACAAATACCTGACGATGCAGCTTTTTTGCGTTTTCGTGACTTGTAAGCTTTTCAATTTTAGATATGAGCTCCATACTTTTCTTGTGTGTAATAAATTTTGATGATTGCACACTGTCAACTAAAAGCTTAAGCTCGGGTAATTCAAAATCGCGGCTGCCGATGTAGTAATCGGTAGTGCGTGATTTGCGCGAGCATAGGTCAAGCCCGTAGAGCCTTAAATATTCGAGATCGTCATAAATGCTTTTGCGTTCGGCGGAAATCCCGAGGGCATTTAATTCCTCAATCATTTCCGGTACGGTAATTGTATTCTCTTCGTCTGTTTTTTCGAGCAGAATTTTTGCGAGATACATAAGCTTTAATTTTTGATGTGATAATTTCATAAATGTCACCTGCAATGTGGTTTTAAGAAAATAAATTTCCTATAATGTAAATAACAAGCAAAACAAGAATCATAGTTGCCAGACATCCACCGGCCGAGTTTTCACCGGAGTTGCCGGAAGAAGACGGGAGATCATAGAAATCGTCGTACTTGTTTTTGAGGCGATGCTCCTGATGGATCATAAACTCGATAAGATCATCATCAGAGTCGCGGTCGCCGTCGCCGTCCCAATCAAAAAATGCCATTTCATTTACCTCCATTGAATTTCTTTATATTAATTTTAACAATTCCGGTGGGAGATAAAACGGACAGTGACATCTTGAGTATAGCATACAAGTTTTTTAAAATCAATAAACTTTGCATATTCTACGGAAAATCAAAAAATAAAAGTATAATATGCATTGCTTTTTATGTTGCATTTAAATATAATTAAAAAAGAACAGGAAGTGAAGAAAATGAAAAAAGCAGCAGTTTTTATATTGCTCGGTCAGTCTAATGCGGTCGGTCATGGAATACCAATGGCAGACAGAGATAAGATACTGAAGCCTTTGAAAAATGTTTTTGGTTTATCGAGGACGTTACATCAGTCTTATGATAACAAAAGCCTTGATTGGACGGGCTATACAAGCTTTGACATGAACCTCGCGGAGAGCCAGGATAACACATATTCAGTTGCAAACCATCTTGCTAAAATGTGGCAGGATGAGATCGATAGCGGTGTTAATTTGCCGGATTTGCATATCGTTCACATTGCAATCGGCGCACAGGGCGTAACCGAAGGATATATGTGGTATCCAAAACGCGAAAAGACAATGAAACCGGGCAGAGTATGGCGCGTTGATATATCAGCCTATCCGTTCTGTACACATATTTTCTCACTTTTAGAGGAAAGCTTTAAAGCACTTAATAAAGAAGCTGAGTATTACTCTCTTCATTGGCGCGGCGGCGAGAATGATTTTTCAGCAGATGAAGAAAAATTTGCAAAAATTGAAGAAATTTACAATACACTTTTTAATGGTTTTTATGATGCGATAGGAAAGCGAGTTCCGACCGTATTACATAAGTTTTATTTCAATGCTCTGCATCCGAATGGTAACAAAAACAAAGATGCGTTAAATGAACTTTTTGACAAGTTTGCGCGTGAAAATGACAATATAGAAACCTTTGATGTAACCGAGTGCCCGTTATGTGCCCCCAATTTACCGCGCGACGGTATTTATATGGACGACTTGGTACATTATACTCCTGAGCTCAATAAATGGGCAGCGGAGAAAATTTTAGAAGATTATAAAAGAAAGATTTTAGGTTAGGAGAGATACTATGCGTTTTGGTATTGCGAAGGATATTATTACGCCTGTAAAGCCGACGAGAATTGCCTGCTCAGGTCCTTTTGATAAGGATTACATTGCAATTCACGACGATATTTACGTTCGCATCTTGGTGCTTGATGACGGAAACAATAAAACGGTTTTAATCGCCTATGATTTACTGTTCCATGACCACAGCTTAAATGACAGAATTGCGGCATATGCAAATGAAAAATACGGCATTGAAAACAGTGCGGTAATCGCATCGTATTCGCACGCGCACACAACCCCGGCGGTAAAGGGGTATTGCCCCGGTGCACACGACGAGGAATATGAAGAATTTTTAATTGAACGCACAAAAAATTGCTTGGATCGTGCACTCAGCATTATGTATGACGGATATATCGAATATGGCGCATTTGACGCTGATTTTAACATCAGCCGACGTGGTGTGCGTAATGGAGAATTTGCAAACGCGCCCGATGAGAATTACAAGTGCGATAAAGAGTTTTTTGTCCTTTGCGTGCGCGATAACGAAAAAAACATTCGCTCGATTGTAACAAATTATGCTTGCCATCCTGTTAACTATCCTGCAAAGCAAACGGTGAGTGCTGAGTATCCGGGAAGACTTTGCCAGCATCTGGATATGCATTATTACGGCGCTATGTGTATGTTTTTCCAGTCCTCTGGTGCAGATGTAAGACCGAGGCCGACTGTTGACCATGATGAATTAATTCCGGGTTGGCCGTGGAAGAGTCTTTCCTTCGCTGAGGTCGATAACTTTGCGAAGGATATTGCAAAATCTGTTATCGATTTTGTGGATAGCGGTAAATGCAAAAAAACAGAGGCAAATATCGCCTCTGATGAATTTGAACTCGAGCTTCCAATTGACGGAAAGCCGTTTTCAGATTTTGAAACAATGTGGAAAGAACGCGAAAATTCCCCTGCAGGACCGGAAAAAAACCACGCATATAATATTGTAAACGGCGGATATAATAAATTGCTCGACAGCGTATTCTTGCGTTGCCAGACAGTGAAAGTTTCTGATGATTTATATATCGCGGCGATGGGTGGAGAGCCGTGTTATCGCGTAAAATGCGCGGTAAGAGAAGCATTCTTCGATAAGGATTTCTGCTTTATCGGGTACACCGATGCGTGTGCATACATAGTTGATGACCTGGTACTTTCTGAGGGTGGTTATGAACCGAATTCGCATCTCGAATACGGTCTTAAAGGCCCGTTTAAGCCGGGGCTTAATAAGGCGTACACCGATGCATTCAAAGCATCGAGAAAGAGAGTTGAAAGCAAATGAAAAAGAGCAGGTTTTAAAACCTGCTCTTTTCTTCTATTTTTCGTCGCCGTAAATACATTTGATTGCGTGAACGATATCTTTTCCATAATAGCCGTCGATCTTTGGCTTCTTGTCACCGCTTCTGAGTGTTGCGATAACATCCTGCATCTGAGCGGTCATTTCCGGAATCGCATCGGAAAGATCTATTGTTTTAAACTCTTCACCCTTCTTTGCATATTCAACAACCTTAGCATCCCAAGGACGCATTCTGATTTCGCCATTTGTAAGGTAAATTGCTTGCTCATATCTCACCTGAGTTGTGCAACCGATAAGGTTCATTGAGGCGCAAACACCGCTTTCGGTTTTAACAAATGCCTGGATTGAATCCTCACAGTCGAGTCCCTCGTGCATATGCACTCCGCCGACCGCCTGAGCAATGTTTGAACCACTTAAGAATTTGAGCTTATCCATAAAGTGCGCGCCGAGGTTAAAGCCTATACCGCCGCCTGACATTGCCTTGATTCCAAACCACTTCGGGCGTGTCGGAACAAAGTAATCGACATTTCTCGTTTCATAAAAGCCTATCATTTCACCGAGTTCACCTGAGTCAATAAGTTTCTTAGCGTAAATGAACATTGGCGAATAAGAGAGCGGATGGCCGACCCAAAGCATAACACCTGCCTTTTCGGCGGCATCAATCATAGCCTGGCAGTCATCAGAACTTATACCCATAGGTTTTTCCAAGAATATGTTAACACCCTGCTCTGCACAGAAGCAGGTAGCTTCTCGGTGAAGCGCATGGGGAAGGCTTATGAGAACGAGGTCAAGTTCTTCAGACTTAACCATTTCTTTATAATCTTTATAGCCTTTAGCACCGGTAGAATCGCAAGCTTCCTTGAGGTTTTCGTCCGATAAATCACAGGCGCAAGTGATTTTGACATCGTCAATTGTTTTAAGTCCGCGAATCTGACCTACACTAATTTTGCCACAACCGATAAGACCAACTTTAAACATAATAAAAACTCCTTTTTCCAATCTACCCGTAAACTATAACACAGCGTTATTTTAATGTCAAGAAAAAAGAGACGGTTTAAAACCGTCTCTTAATATTATTTTTCGTCGCCGTAAATGCGCTTGACTGCGTGGATTACATCCTTGCCGTAATAACCGTCAACCTTCGGCTTCTTTTCGCCGCTTCTGAGTGCTGCGATAACGTCCTGAAGCTGGAGAGTCATACCTGCTATGTAGTCGATTTCCTTGCACTGCATCGGTTCGCCATTCTTGCAATAATGAACGAACTCACCATTTTCGTAAACGATGCGGATTTCACCATTTGTCAAATAGAGAACAACTTCGTATCTGTGCGGAGTTTTCATGCCGATAAGATTCATTGTACCGGTAACACCGTTTTCCATTGTAACAAATGCCTGAACTGCGTCCTCGCAATCGAGACCTTCGTGGATATGTATGCCACCTTTAATTTCTGCAATATTTGAACCTGAGAAATATTTGAACTTATCAAGGCAATGAGCGCCGAGGTTGATTGCAATTCCGCCGCCGGACATTGCTTTCTTACCGAACCATTTTGGTCTTCTTTCGTGGAAATACTCACCGTTTCTTGTTTCGTGCATGGAAATGAGTTCACCAAATTCACCGGAATCGATAAGCTGCTTTGCGAACATATTCGGCTGCATATATCTCTGAATGTGACCTACCCAGAACATAACGCCTGCTTTTTCGCAAGCATCAATCATAATCTGGCAGTCTTCAGAGCTTATGCCCATTGGCTTTTCTAAGAAAATATCAATGCCGAGCTCAGCGCAGAGGCAAGTAGCTTCTCTGTGGAGACCGTGCGGTAAGCTTATAATAACAAGGTCGAGCTTTTCAGTTTTAACCATTTCCTTGTAATCGGAATAACCCTTAGCACCTGTTTTGTCAATTACTTCTTTGAGATTAGCTTCGGATAAATCGCAAGCTGCAACTATCTGTGCGTCATCAATTGTGTCAATAGCGGCAACCTGACCGCGGCTGATTGCACCGCAACCGATAAGACCAATACGGAACATAATAAACACTCCTTAAATTATTTACTTTTTTAACTATATCACAGTAAAAAAATAGTGTCAAGACGGTAAAAACGGCAGGTTTTAAAAACCTGCCGAATTTGCACTATTTTGTCTCCTTGCGGAGTCTTTCTTTCACTTCACTAACGGTCTCGCCTTCTCGGGTGAGATACTTTTCAACGAATTTATCCTCGATTTTGGTGTAGCCGTCAACAACGCATTTTTCAATTTTCTTATATTCCGAAACTACTCCATCAGAAATTTTTTCTATACTTTAATGGCCTTAACAGCATTATTAAGATGTGGTTAAACGGCGACTGCAAGGAAACTCCAAAACAAATGGCGGAAATATTAAAAAGCGAATATCGCGGAAGACAATAAAAAAGAACTGCAACTTTTGTTGCAGTTCTTTTATTTGGAGCGGAAGACGAGATTCGAACTCGCGACGTTCACCTTGGCAAGGTGACGCTCTACCACTGAGCCACTCCCGCATCGATTACTCTAATATTATAACACAAAAATTATGTTTGTCAATAGGGTTTTGATAATATAAAAAATACAGATTGTCTAAAATTTAACAAAAAAATGGATAAAAAATTAAGAAATTTGTAAAAAAGTGCTGACAATTTCAAAATTAAGTAGTATAATGTATAAATGTGAAATAATGACTTTTAAGTTAGATAACAAAAAAGCCATGATTAGGAGGAAAAACGATGTCAAACTGCAATTGCAATGCAAAGCTTCCGAACATCGGTACCCGCGAACAGGGCGAAGCTCTTCTTAAGGTTATCGATGAACATCGCGAGCAAAAAGGTGCTTTAATGCCGATTTTGCAGAAAGCACAGGAAATCTACGGTTATCTTCCGGAGAGAGTTTTAATTGCTATTTCCGAAGAACTTGATGTTTCCTTAAGTGAGGTTTACGGTGTTGTAACATTCTATTCTCAGTTCTCACTTACTCCGAAGGGTGAGCACAAGATCAGCGTATGTATGGGTACCGCATGCTATGTTAAGGGCTCAGGCGACATACTCGACAAGATTTGTGAAAAGGTTGGCTGTAAGCCGGGTGGATGCTCGGATGACGGCAAGTTCTCAGTTGATGCAGTTCGCTGCATCGGCGCTTGTGGTCTTGCTCCTGTCGTCACAATCGACGAAGAAGTCTTCGGCCGTATTACCGCTGACGATGTTGACGGTATTTTAGAAAAATATATGAACTAACCCTTCAATACTATAAGGAGGAAGAAAATAGATGAAAACGCTTGATGAATTAAAAGTTATTCGTGAGCGAGTATATCCTGAGCTTACCATCCGTGAGGGTGCTAAAGCTGAGGGTAAGGTTCGTGCTCACGTGCTTATCTGCGCAGGTACAGGCTGTACCTCATCCGGCAGTCAGAAGATTGCTGACCGTCTTGAGGCTGAGCTTAAGAAGCACAATCTTGAGGAGGAAATCAGAGTTGTAAAGACCGGCTGCTTTGGTCTTTGCGCTCTCGGCCCGATTATGGTCGTTTATCCGGAGGGTGCGTTCTATTCACGCATTACCGAGGATGATGTCACTCGCATTGTTGAAGAACACTTCAACAATGGTAATGTTGTTAAGGAGCTTCTTTACGATGAGACCGTTGCAGGCGATCAGATTAAATCATTAAATGAAACTACATTCTATGGCAAGCAGCTCCGTATTGCGCTTCGTAACTGTGGTGTTATCAACCCTGAGAACATCGAAGAATACATAGCTCTTGGCGGTTACGCTGCTCTCGGCCGCGCTCTTTCTGAGTCTACTCCGGAGGAGACAATCGAGAAGATTAAAGCATCCAACATCCGCGGCCGCGGTGGTGCCGGATTCCCGACAGGTCTTAAGTGGCAGTTCGCTGCAGCTTCAAAGAATGACCAGAAGTATGTCTGCTGTAACGCTGACGAAGGTGACCCTGGTGCATTTATGGACCGTTCAATCCTTGAGGGTGACCCGCACAGCATTATCGAGGCTATGGAAATTGCAGGCTACTGTATCGGCGCAAACCAGGGCTTTGTTTATGTTCGCGCTGAATATCCGATTGCCGTTCATCGTCTTGAGATTGCGCTCCAGCAGGCTCGTGAGTATGGAATGCTCGGTAAGAACATTTTCGGAACAGGCTTTGATTTTGATATCGAAATCCGCTTAGGTGCGGGCGCATTCGTCTGCGGTGAGGAAACTGCTCTTATGACTTCAATTGAAGGTCATCGCGGTGAGCCAAGACCGAGACCGCCGTTCCCGGCAGTTAAGGGCCTCTTCGATAAGCCGACTACATTAAATAACGTTGAAACTTTAGCTAATATTCCGTGGATTTTACTCCATGGCGTTGATAAATTCCTTGAAATCGGTACAGAGAAGTCAAAGGGTACAAAGGTATTCGCGCTCGGCGGTAAGGTTGTTAATACCGGTCTCGTTGAGGTTCCGATGGGTATTACTCTCCGCGAAATCGTCGAGGAAATCGGTGGCGGCTGCCCGAACGGTAAGAAGTTTAAAGCAGCTCAGACCGGCGGACCTTCCGGCGGTTGTATTCCGGCATCCCTTATCGATACAAAGATTGACTACGATTCACTCGCAGCAATCGGTTCAATGATGGGATCCGGTGGTCTTATCGTTATGGACGAAGACAACTGTATGGTTGACATCGCTAAGTTCTTCCTCGAATTTACTGTTGATGAGTCTTGCGGTAAGTGCGCTCCGTGCCGTATCGGTACAAAGCGTATCTACGAGATCTTAGAGAAGATCACAAGCGGTCGCGGAACTCTCGAGGATATTGATTTACTTGAAGAGCTCTGTAACCATGTTAAGTCATCATCTCTCTGTGCTCTCGGTCAGACAGCTCCGAACCCTGTTTTATCAACTCTTAAGTACTTCCGCGATGAGTATATCGCTCACGTTGTTGATAAGAAATGTCCGGCAGGTGTATGTAAGGCTCTTATGCAGTACAAGATTGTTGCTGACAAGTGCAAGGGTTGTACCGCTTGTAAGCGTGCTTGCCCGGTTGGTGCTATTTCCGGTGAAGTTAAGATGCCGCATGAAATCGATGCTACCAAGTGTATCAAGTGCGGTGCTTGTATGGAAAAATGTCGCTTCGGCGCAATTATTAAGGAATAAGGGAGGGCTTAACTTATGAATACTGTAACACTTAAAATTAACGGTGTGGAAGTTCAGGCACCTGAAGGCTCTACCATTTTAGAGGCTGCGCGTATTGCGGGCATCGAAATTCCTACACTTTGCTATTTAAAAGAAGTAAACGAGATCGGCGCTTGCCGTATCTGTGTTGTTGAGGTCAAGGGCGCAAGAAGCCTTGTTGCTTCCTGTGTATATCCGATAAACGAGGGTATGGAAGTATTTACAAATACTCCAAAGGTACTCCAGTCACGCCGTATGACTTTAGAGCTCATTTTATCAAATCATCGCATGCATTGCCTTACCTGTAAGCGCAACCAGAACTGCGAATTACAGAAGCTCGCTCGCGACTTCGGCATTGATGCAGTTCGTTACGGCGACAAGAATATGAAGCCGGACATTGAGGATAGTGCAGCTCACCTCGTTCGTGACAATTCAAAATGTATCCTTTGCCGCCGTTGCGTAAATATGTGTGGTAAGATTCAGGCAGCAGGTGTTATCGGCCCGAGTGAGCGTGGTTTTGCAACTCATATCTGTTCACCGTTTGAAAAGCCGCTTAATAATGTTCCGTGCGTATCCTGCGGTCAGTGTATCGTTGTATGTCCGACCGGTGCTCTTACCGAGAAGGATGATACTCAGAAAGTTTGGGATGCTCTTAGCGATCCGTCAAAGCATGTTGTTATTGCTCCGGCTCCGTCAATCCGTGTAACACTCGGCGAGTGCTTCGGTATGCCGGTTGGCACAAATGTTGAAGGTAAGATGGTTGCTGCAATGCGCCGCTTAGGCTTTGATAAGGTATTCGATGTTGATACCGCAGCTGACCTTACAATTATGGAAGAGGGAACTGAGTTTATTGAGCGCCTTTCAGGTAAGGGTCCACTTCCGCTCATCACCTCTTGCTCACCGGGCTGGATTCGTTTCTGCGAGCAGTTCTTCCCGGATTTCATCCCGAACTTATCTTCTTGCAAGTCTCCGCAGCAGATGTACGGTGCTATGACAAAGACATACTATGCTGAAAAGGCAGGTATTGATCCGAAGGATATCGTAACAGTATCTGTTATGCCGTGTACCGCTAAAAAGTTCGAGATTGGTCGTGAGGATCAGTCGGCAGCAGGCGTTCCGGATGTTGATATCGCGCTCACAACACGTGAGTTTGCTGATATGGTTAAGACTGCAGGTATTATGTTTGATAAATTACCGGATGAAGAGTTTGACCCGGCATTCGGTGTATCAACAGGTGCATCTGTTATCTTCGGTACAACAGGTGGCGTTATGGAGGCTGCTCTCCGTACCGTTGTTGAGAAGGTTTCTGGCAAGGAACTTGACAGTGTTGACTTTACTGCAGTTCGTGGTTTAGAGGGCATTAAGGAAGCTGAACTCGAGGTTGCAGGTAAGAAGGTTCGCGCTGCAATTGCATCAGGACTTGCTAATTGTAAGGCTCTTCTTAAGAAGATTCAGGCAGGTGAAGCTGAGTATGACTTCATCGAAATGATGGCTTGCCCGGGTGGTTGCATTAACGGTGGCGGTCAGCCGATTCACGACGGTGCAACACGCAGCTTTACCGATCTCCGCTCAATGCGCGCTAAGGCACTTTATGATCAGGATAAGGATATGCCGATGCGCAAGAGCCATGAAAATCCTGTTATCAAGACAATTTATGACGAGTACCTCGGTGCACCGGGTGCACACAAGGCACACGAAATTTTACACACTTCATATCAGGCTCGTGAAAAGTATCCTGTTGAAGACTAATGAATAATAAAAATCCCGTTGGATTATTCCAACGGGATTTTTGTTTTTAAAGCGGGAGAGAAAAATAAAATTCAGTTTCTCCATTCATTGATTGAGCTCCTACATTGCCTTTATGTTGGTTTATAATTGTTTTTACAATATAAAGACCAAGCCCTAAACCGGATTTGTCATTACCGCGCGAGCGGTCGGTTTTGTGGAAACGCTCAAAAACATGAGGAAGCTCGTCTTCGGCAATTTCAATTCCGTAATTTTTAACGGAAAACCAAAGCTTATTGTGGTGCGTTGCGGCGTCTATTTTAATTGTGCCGCCCTCTTCGGTAAATTTCATTGCATTTTCAATTAAATTATAAACTGCCTGGAAAATCGCGTCCTCATTAGCAAAGAGCTGTATCGATTCGGGGGAGAAAGAAACATCTATGTTCATTTTTTTCTCGTCTATGCGTTGCTCAAAGCCAATGATTACGCGGCGTACCTGTTCGCAAAAATCATATTTTACGGCACTTGAAAGCAAGTCCTCGGATTGCAGACGCGTAATGTTGAGCATACGACTTACAAGGCGCGATAGTCTCTTAACCTCGCTTGAGATAATCTCAAGGTATTTCCGCTCGTTTTCGGGCGGAATAACACCGTCTAAAATTCCATCAACATAGCCGCCTATTGAAGTCATGGGCGAGCGCAACTCGTGCGAAACATTAGCGATAAAACCGGCTCGGAGCTCCTCGGATTTTTCAAGAGTATCCGCCATCGTATTGAATGCCTGAGTTAGCTCTCCAACTTCATCTTGACTTTTTACAGGTACACGCACCGAAAAATTTCCATGGGCAAAGCTTTTCGCAGCGGTTGAAATTTCTTTTATTGGCTTTGTCATGGTTTTGATTCCGATAAATGCCATTATAGCCATTATTATAAATGCGATAATTGCAGAAATGTAGAACATTCTTAAAATGTCCATAAGAAGCATACGCATCGAAGACAGTGAGGTTGTTACATAAACGCAACCCGCGACTTTCCCTTCTGCATTGCGGTAGGGTACACCTACCGTATAATTCTGCCCTTTGTAGATGCCGCCGAGTGTTCCGAAAGAAGAAAAATAGTTATCTTTTATCGTTTTTGTAACCGTCTGTGGCTGGATTTTCAGCGTCGAGGTTACTCTTTTTGAATCTGAAGATGCAATGACCTCTCCGTTTATGTTGCACAAAACTGCATGCATACTTGCATCACCGACGGTAGTTGAAAGAAGCATCTGGAAGGTCTTCTGACGAATTGAAGAAAACTGCGACATAACTTCGGTTGTCATATCGGACACGCGCGTAGCGACCGTTTCGAGTGAGCGTTCTTTCTCGGCGATTGAGTATTTATATACCTGCGTTGACAGGCTGAGACCTAAAACGATGAAGCTTGCGAGAACAAGTAACCAACCAAATAAAAAGTATTTTAAAAAGAAGCTTCTTCTCATCATTCACCTGTGCTTTCGAATTTGTAGCCCACACCCCATACGGTTTTGAGCGACCATTTATCGCTAACACCGTCAATCTTCTCGCGAAGTCTTTTGACATGGACATCGACCGTTCTCGAATCACCGAAATATTCAAATCCCCATACATCGTCGAGCAACTGATTTCGGGTAAAAACTCGGTTTGGATTACTTGCGAGAAAGTTTAAAAGTTCAAGCTCTTTTGGTGGCATTTCCACCTTTTTGCCGTTGATTTCTACCTGATATGCGTTCATATCAATTTTTAAATTTTCAAAGTTAAGTACATTTTTTTCCTGCTTATTTTCCTCAATCGGAGCGCGGCGGAGCACAGCGTGAATTCGCGCGATTACCTCTTTCATTTCAAATGGCTTTGAAATATAATCATCTGCACCCAAATCAAGCCCCATAACCTTGTCGAAAGTATCATCCTTTGCGGTGAGCATAATAATCGGAACGGAGCTTTCCTTCCTGATTTCACGGCACACACCCCATCCGTCAAGCTTCGGGAGCATAATGTCGAGTAAAATCAGGTTCGGTGCAAATGAGTTAAATGCATCCAATGCAGCTAAACCGTCATGCGCGAGAAATACTTCAAAATTATCCTTTTCAAGGTACAAGCGGATTAATTCCGCGATATTAACATCGTCTTCGACAATAAGAATTTTTGCCTTCATTTGCAGGCACCTCCTTGTAAGTTCTATTATACACCATATTTGAGGCGAATAGTTAAAAAATTGTAAATCCGTAAATTTAAAAACAAGAACAAAGACTGTTAAAAAATGGCGAAAAGCCTGTAAAATACAGTCTTTTTTTGTTATTTATTTTAATGAGAAAAAATCAAGAAAACACTTGCATTTTGTATAGAAAAAGTATATAATAAAGACACGGTGGTGCGAAGTGGAGTGAAACTCCATTTTTGTGTTTAAATGTGGTGAAAGGAGTGAGAAGCTTGAAGGGCGAGTACTTACATACTATAGACGCTAAGGGTCGTCTTTTTATACCGGCAAAGTTCCGTGAGGAGCTTGGCTTTAGCTTCGTGCTCACAAAAGGGCTTGAAAACACTCTTACCATATACACCAATTCCGAGTGGGACAAGTTTGCTGAAAAAATAAGCTCACTTCCTACAAAGCAGGCGAGAACACTTCAACGCTTCTTCGTTGCTTCGGCTCAGGATTCTACTCCTGATGCACAGGGAAGAATTCTTATTCCGCAGGTTCTTCGTGATTACGCAGGTCTTACCAAGAATGTTGTAATCATCGGTATGAGCGATCATATTGAAATCTGGGATGAAGCTTCCTGGAAGGCTCTTGACCTCGCTCCGGAAAGCATCGAAAACATTATGGAGGAAGCAGGGATTTAGTTATGGATATGCAGCATAACCCCGTGCTTTTGAATGAATGTATAGACGCGCTTCAGATTAAGCCGAACGGCATCTATGTCGATGGAACGCTTGGCCGTGCAGGACATTCGAGAGAGATTGCAAAGAAGCTTAGCGGTGGCAGACTTATCTCGATAGACCGCGATGAGGTTGCCATTGAAGCTGCTAAGGTAAGGCTTTCGGAATACGCAGATCGAGTAACACTTGTGCATAGTGATTTCAGAGAACTTAAGAGAGTCCTTCACGATTTGAATGTCGAAAAGATAGACGGAATTTTACTTGACCTCGGCGTTTCTTCTCCTCAGCTTGACGACGCAACGAGAGGCTTTTCGTATATGGCGGATGCGCCGCTCGATATGCGTATGGACAGGTCGAGTAAAACCTCAGCATACAATGTCATTAATGAATACGATGAGGTTTTGCTTAAAAAGATTTTGTTTGAATACGGCGAAGAGAGATACTCGCCGCGCATAGCATCAGAAATAGTCAAGGCGCGTGAAATTAAACCGATTGAGACTACATTTGAGTTTGTGGATATAATACGAAAGGCAATGCCGGCGAAGGCACTCCGCGAAAAGCAGCATCCTGCGAAACGAAGCTTCCAGGCGATAAGAATTGCGGTAAATGATGAGCTTGGAGCGCTATCTGAGGTGCTTGGTGATGCGGTTGAAGCACTAAATCCCGGGGGACGTATTGCTGTCATTACCTTCCATTCGCTTGAGGATAGAATCGTTAAAAAGAGCTTTAATGAAATGGTAAATCCGTGCATTTGCCCTCCGTCGCTGCCGGTGTGTGCATGCGGCAGAGTTCCGACTCTCAGCCATGTGAGTAGAAAACCGATTTTACCGACGGAAAATGAAATTGAAATTAACCCGCGCGCACGAAGCGCTAAGCTTCGCGTCGCAGAGAAATTATAAAATTACAAGGAGGCATTCTCAATGCAGCAGGCGTTAAATTACGCAGAAGCATACGACTTATCACGCTTTGATCGTCGCACAATACAGCGCGAGAAAGTTGCTAAGGAAAAGAGCTTAAAGCAGGCTAAAGCCGCAGAGAATAATAAACCGATTGTATCCTTGACGGCAGTTGCTACATGGCTTTTATGTATGGCACTCCTTGTTATGATTGCATTCAGCTATATGAAGCTCAACGAGACTTCTGACCGAGTTAATCAACTCCAGCGCAAGCTTTCGGATCTCAATGAGCAGTCGCAGATGATGGAAATTCAGATAAATCAGAAGTATGGCTCCGAGCAGTTACAAAAGATTGCAGTTGAAGAACTTGGAATGCAGAAGATTGAAAAATCTCAGATAACCTATGTCAATACAAAAACAAGTGATCACACAGAGGTAGCACAGTCAAGCACAATGCGTGCGGAAAACTCAAAGATACTTGCAGGTATTGCAAACGGGTTTAATACAATTGTAGAATATATAAATTAGTTCGGACATATAATGGATTCAGGCTATTGGGGTAAGTAATGTGAATGAGGAATAATTTCCCGCATGACATTTGCTTGCCCTTATGTTTTCAGGAGGGAGGAGCCTTTGGTGGCAAAAAAACGCCCGAATAATTCAATGCGTAAGCGCATCATAGGAGTGATGTGCTTTTTTGGCATTATTACATTTATTCCGCTTATCGTAAAGCTTGTTAATGTTCAGCTCATTGATTACGGATTTTATCAGTCGAAGGCGGCAGATCAGCAGACGCGTGACACGATAATTGCGCCTAAGCGCGGAGTTATTTATGACAGGAATATGCGCGAGCTTGCGGTCAGCGCAACGGCAGAGACCGTTTATATTGCTCCGGTTGAGCTTGCCGACAATAAAGGAAAGGATCGCTCGGCGGACAGAATTAAAACTGCCCGTGCGCTGTCTGATATTCTTGAGCTTGACTACGATACTGTGCTCGCAAAAACCGAGAAGTCAAAGAGCTATTATCAGGTAATTAAAAAGAAGATTGATGAAAGCAAGGCAAATGAACTGCGTGCGGCAATCAAAGAGCAGGATTTAGATGGTATTCATTTTGCAGAGGACACAAAGAGATACTATCCATTTGGCAATTTTGCCTCACATGTAATCGGTTTTTGTGGCGATGAGAATACAGGGCTTTCCGGCATCGAAGCTATGTATGAGGATACTCTCAAGGGATTGCCCGGACGAATTGTTGCGGCCAAAAATGCTCGCGGTACTTCTATGTCGTTTAATTATGAGCAGTACCACGATGCAGAAAACGGAAGCAATGTCGTTCTTACCATTGATGAAACCGTTCAGCAGATCCTTGAAAAACATCTTGAAACTGCGGTAATTGACGGTAAAATCCTCCAGCGCGGTGCAGGCATTGTAATGGATGTAAAAACCGGAGAAATATTAGCACTTGCGACTATGGGTGATTTTGACCTGAATGCTCCGTTTACTCTTACCGATGCTGATGTTGAGAAAATTGATGCAGCACCTGAGGATGAAAAATCAAAGCTTCGCAGCAATCTTTTGAACGCAGCGTGGCGAAATAAAATTATTTCAGACTCATACGAGCCTGGCTCAGTATTTAAGATTCTAACAGTTGCTATGGGTCTTGAGGAGGGCGTTGTCAGCCCGAATACAAGCTTTAACTGCACCGGAGTAACTCGTGTTGCGGATAGAAATATCCACTGTTGGAAGGAAGGCGGCCACGGAGTTATAAATCTCTCGCAGGCGCTGGAAAAATCCTGCAACTGTGCGCTTATGGATATTGCAGCACGACTCGGAAACCAAAAATTCTATGATTATGTAGAAGCTTTCGGACTTCTTGAGAGAACGGGAGTTGACCTTCCGGGTGAAGCAAACGGATATTTCTTCGGTAAAAAGGCATTTACAGACTCCAAAAACCGCGTTTCTCTCGCAGTTGCTTCCTTCGGTCAGACATTTAAGGTAACACCTATTCAAATTATGACTGCAGTGTGTGCGGTTGTTAATGACGGTAAGCTTATGAAACCGCATATCGTCAGTGAAATTGTAGATGAGCATAACGTAACTATTAAGAAATATGAGCCTGAAGAGGTGCGCCAGATTATATCACAATCGACATCGGACTTTATTTGCTCATCCCTTGAGAAGGTTGTGTCCGAGGGTACGGGTAAAAATGCGTATGTAAAGGGCTACCGCATCGGTGGAAAAACAGGTACGAGTGAAAAAATTGACGAGTATGTTGAGGGTGAGAAGGAAAAATATATCGCATCATTCTTAGGTGTTGCACCGATGGATAATCCGCAGTATGCCTGCCTTATAATCCTTGACGATCCGTCGGGTACATACTACGAGGGAAGCCAGCTTGCTGCTCCGGTCGCAGGCAAGGTGTTCTCTGAAATGCTCCCGTATATGGGCTTAAATCCCGTGTACAGTGCAGACGAGCTTGTCGGTCGTGACATAGTTATGCCGCAGCTTATAGGCAGACCTGCGGGAGATGCTAAAAATATGTTAAAGCAGAACTCATATAAAGAACTTAAGGTTAAAACTGTAGGTGATGGAGACAGCATTACCGGCCAGATTCCGGCAGGTGGTATAGTTATTCCGAACAATTCGCAGATAATTCTCTATTGCGGCGCCGAGGTGCCGACAGATAAGGTTAAAATGCCGAATGTTACAGGAATGACGATAACCGAGGCAAACCGTGAAATCACAAATGCCGGTCTTATTATGAAGCCAACAGGTGCTGTTACATCGGCATCAAGTACGGTTACCGCATCAAAACAGCAATACGCACCGGACACCGAGCTTGCGCGAGGAACAGTTGTAACGGTTGAATTTTATGCGGTTGCCGAGGTATCTGAGGCAGGATAAGAAGGGAGATTATTATGCTTTTGCGAGATGTGCTTGAAGGCATTGAGGTCATATCAACAAACTGTGATTTAAATATGGAAATATCCTCTGTTTGCCATGACTCACGCAATGTGAGCGAGGGCGCGCTTTTCGTTGCCATTTCAGGCTTTCAGACGGACGGAAACCGTTTTGTAAAGGCGGCTCTTGAGGGTGGAGCAAAGGCAGTTCTTACCGAGAAGGCAGATGATAGTATTCCGTATATTCAGGTGCGTGACGCAAGGCTCTCTCTCGCAATTGTTGCGGCAAATTTCAATAGGCATCCTGCACGCGAAATGAAAATGATCGGCGTTACCGGAACAAACGGTAAAACGACGGTTACATATCTTTTAAAGCAGATACTTGAGGATAGCGGCGCAAAAGTCGGCCTTATCGGAACAAATCAGAATATGATAGGGGATGAAATTATTCCGACCGAGCGCACAACACCTGAGCCTAACGGTTTGCAGGCTTTGCTTCGTGAGATGGCTGATAAAGGCTGTACGCACGTTGTTATGGAAGTTTCCTCCCATTCTCTCGTTCTTCACCGCGTTTATGGAATTGAATTTGAGGTTGGAATTTTTACGAACTTAACACAGGATCATCTCGATTTCCATAAGACGATGGAAGCGTATGCCGAAGCTAAGGCAGAACTCTTTAAAATGTGCAAATACGGTGTTGTGAATTTAGATGACCTTGCGGCAGAAACAATGCTAAAAGGTGATTGCAAGTATCTTACATATTCAACTAAAAAGAATAAGGCGGATGTACTTTGCAGCAATATAAAGCTTCGTGAAAAAGGCGTTGCTTTCGAAGTCATTCATAACGAAGATATTGCTCATATTGAACTTGGTATTCCGGGCGAATTTTCAGTTTATAATGCACTTTCGGTTATTACAGTTTCTATAGTGCTGGGCATAGAATTGCCTCGTATAGCAAAAGTGTTACTTAGCGCAAAGGGAGTTTGCGGTCGTGCAGAAGTAGTTCCTGTCAATGCAGACTTTACCGTTATGATTGACTATGCTCATTCTCCGGATGGACTTGAAAATATACTTAAAACAGTTCGCGGTTTTGCCAAGGGCAGAGTTATTGCCCTTTTCGGTTGTGGTGGAGACAGAGATGCAACAAAACGCCCGATTATGGGTGAAATTGCGTCGCAGCTTGCGGATTTTGTTATAGTAACCTCGGATAATCCGAGAACTGAAGAACCAATGGCTATAATTGAACAGATCTTACCGGGCATAAAAAAGAAAAAATGCTCGTATCACGTTGAGGTTTCTCGTCCGAAAGCAATTCATTACGCACTTTCCAATGCGCGTCCCGGTGATGTAATCGTGCTTGCGGGTAAAGGTCATGAAACCTACCAGGAAATTTGTGGAGTTAAGCATCATTTAGACGAGCGCGAGGTTGTAGCTGAATTTTTTGCAGGGGAGTAGAATTATGGAGCGAAGAGCGATTTCTTCATTCGCATCATATTTGAATATTGAAAAAAGTTTTCCTGATATTGAAATCTGCGGTGTGGAAAAGGATAATCGCAGTGTTAAATCAGGCGATTTATTCGTTGCAATCCGCGGCGAGAAATTTGACGGGCATGATTTTGCTACATCAGCGGTTGAAAATGGCGCGGCTGCAGTGCTTTGCGAGAGAGAGCTTAATTTAGATGTTCCGTGCCTCATTGTTGAGGATAGTATCAAAGGATTACAGGCAATTGCAAGTGGATACAGAGCGGAATTTTCTCCTAAGGTTGTCGGAGTAACAGGAAGTGTCGGCAAAACCACGACTAAGGAAATGATTGCAAGCGTGCTTTCCGAAAAGTATAACACGCTCAAAACTGAGGGGAATTTGAATAATGAAATAGGGCTTCCATTTACCATTTTGAATTTGAATAAAAATCACGAGGCGGCTGTAATCGAAATGGGAATGAACCATTTTGGCGAAATTTCGCGTCTTACACGCATAGCGCGCCCTGATATTGCTGTAATCAGCGCGATTGGTGAGTCGCATATTGAGTTTTTAGGCTCTAAAGAAGGAATTTTAAAGGCGAAGCTCGAAATTTTAGAAGGCCTTTCGGATAATGGAACTGTTGTTCTAAACGGCGATGATGAATATCTTCTTTCACTTAAAGGTAAGCTTCCGTTTAAGACGATTTACTATGGCTGTAATAATGAAGCTGTTGATGTGTTTGCAACCGCAACAAGCAGCAGTCTTAATGAGATTACATTTACTGTAAGAGAAATGGGGAATTTTGAGTTTAAAATAAATTGCGGTGGAGAGCATAATTTGAAAAATGCGCTCGCGGCGATTGCAGTGGGCAGAGAACTCGGCTTAAACAACGAAGAAATCGCCCGAGGACTTGATAGATTTGAAAACACGGGAATGCGCCAGAAAATAATCAAAAAAGACGGACGCACAATAATTAACGACTGCTATAATGCTAATCCCGATTCTATGAGAGCGTCTCTTAAGCTGCTTTCAGAAACAAGTGGCAGAAAAATTGCGGTTATTGCAGATATGTTAGAGCTTGGTGAAAGCTCTAAAGATGCCCATACAGAGCTTGGAAAGCTCGCAGCAAATGCGGCGGATATAATTTTTGTGACCGGCAATATGCGAGATTATGTTTTGAAGGGCGCTGATGGTGCTGAAATTTATGCGTTTGAGGATGTAGCTTCTCTTTGTACAAAGCTTAAAGAAGTATGGCACACTGGAGATACGGTGCTTGTAAAAGCAAGTCGAGGAATGCGTCTTGAGCGTGTTGTTGAAAGTCTTTGTGAATAAAACTTAGCGGAGGAAAGTATGATTTTACAGAATATTATAGCGGCGGTAGTTGCATTTTTACTCGCACTTCTTGCAGGAAAAATAGTTATTCCGTTTTTAGTTAAATTAAAGTTTGGCCAAAGTATTTTGGAGATAGGCCCTAAGTGGCATATGACAAAGCAGGGAACTCCGACTATGGGCGGAATTATCTTCATTCTCGCCTCAGGACTCGCTGTAATACTTGTTGGTATTCCTCAGATGATAAATGGTGATTTCCGTCATCTTTTGGTATTTGCATTCGCACTTGTTTTCGGTATAATCGGCTTTATTGATGATTGGGCGAAAATCGTTCATAAGCAGAATAAAGGCTTATCTGCCCTCCAGAAATTGCTTTTACAGCTTGCGGCGTCTGCGGCATTTTTGTCATGCCTTCGCTTTATCGGTGATTTTAAGTCCGAGCTTTATATTCCGTTTACAAGTATAAATATAGAGATTCCGTGGATTCCATATCTTATATTTATGATTTTTGTTGCGGTTGCGATGGTCAACGCGGTTAACTTAACCGATGGAATTGACGGTCTTGCAACCTCGGTTACCTTGCCGGTAATGCTTTTCTTTGCTATATCGGCATTCCTTGCACTTTTGCCGTCGCTTGGAATTTTAGCATCGGCAATGGTCGGCGCACTTTTAGGATTTTTAATCTATAATTTTAATCCTGCAAAGGTATTTATGGGCGATACCGGCTCTCTTTTTCTCGGTGGAATGGTGTGTGGTATGGGATTTGCGTTTAACGCACCGCTCATTTTAATTCCGATTGGACTTGTATACATTGCGGAAACTTTGTCCGTCATTATTCAGGTTACATACTTTAAATTATCCCACGGCAAAAGAATTTTTAAAATGGCGCCTATTCATCATCATTTTGAGATGTGCGGCTGGAGCGAAAGAAAACTTTGTCTCGTTTTCACGCTTATAACAATACTCGGCTGTGCTCTGGCGCTTGTTGCTTTTCTTATGCGTTACTGATATTTAATCGGGGAGTGGAACTATGGCTAAAAAGAAACTTAAAATTAAAAAACCCTCCGGAACAATTGACTACCCTTTTTTAATCATAACCTTACTTCTTCTTGGAATAGGTCTTTTAATGGTGTTTTCATCGAGCTATCCGAGTGCTTACTATGATAATCTGCCGTCTACATATTACTTTTTCAGGCAGGGACTTTTCGCAGTGTTCGGACTCGTTGTCATGTTCGCTGTAAGTGCTATGGATTACAGGCGTTTCCGTCCGCTTTCTCCGCTATTTATGGCGGTTACAATCGTTATGCTTATTCTTGTTCTGGTTATCGGTACAGGACTATATGGAGAAAAGCGATGGATAAATTTAGGTTTTGCAACTTTCCAGCCGTCCGAGCTTGCAAAGGCTGCGGTAATATTCTTGTTTGCGAGCCTCATTTCTGTATACCACGATAAAATGAAAACCTTCAAATACGGAGTTCTGCCTTTTGTAGCAATCCTTGGTATTATCGCGATACTTATGGTTTTGGAACCGCATCTTTCAGGTACAATTATCATTCTCGGTATCGGTGCGGTTATGATGTTTGTAGGTGGTACTCATTGGGGCTGGTTTGCAGGTGCAATCGGTGTTGCAGCGGCAGGCGGTGCATTTGTAATTTCGCGTCTTGGTTACGCTCAGGGTCGACTTTCGGTATGGCTTGACCCGTTTACAGATCCCCAGGGTCTCGGATATCAGAGTATTCAGTCGCTTTACGCTATCGGCTCGGGCGGACTTTTTGGCCTGGGCTTTGGTAACAGCAGACAGAAGTATCTTTATCTTCCTGAAGCTCATAACGATTTTATTTATGCCATTGTTTGCGAAGAATTAGGATTTATCGGTGCAATGATTGTTATGTTGCTCTTCGTTATGCTCATCGTTCGCGGATACTGGATAGCAATGCACGCGCCTGATAAGTTTGGCTCTCTTCTCGTAGTTGGTATAACAACTCAGGTTGCACTTCAGGTATTTATAAACATAGGTGTTGTGACGGGCGTTTTACCTGTAACAGGTGCGGCTCTGCCATTTTTCAGCTACGGCGGAACCTCGCTTCTCGTTTTACTCGCTGAAATGGGCGTAGTGCTTTCTGTTTCGCGTCGTATCCCGGCGCCCAAAGCGGGGTGACGCAAATGAAAGTATTATTCACCTGTGGCGGCACGGGAGGACACATAAATCCCGCGATTGCTGTTGCCAAGATGCTTAAAAACCGTCGACCGGATGCGGAAATACTTTTTGCCGGCGCAAAACACGGTATGGAATCAAAACTTGTTCCTGCTGAAGGATTTGAGCTTGTATGTGCTGATGTTGAGGGCTTTGTACGAAAACTGAGTTTTAGCGGAATTTCTCACAATTTAAGTGCAGTTAAAAAAGTTTTAGGCTCACTTTCCTGGGCGAAAAAGGTCATTTCGGATTTTAATCCCGATGTCGTTGTCGGTACGGGAGGATATGCGTGTTTCCCTGTTTTGTATGCAGCATCTAAAATGAAAATTCCAACCATTATTCACGAATCAAACGCGTACCCAGGTCTTGTTACGCGAACTCTTGCAAAAAGGATAACGCGTGTGCTCGTTAATTTTGACGCAACGAAAGAATATTTGAGTAAAAAAGTTAAGGTTATAACCAGCGGTATGCCTATTCGTGAGGATATGCTTTATAAGGATAAAGCTGAGGCAAAAGCTGAGCTTAATTTAGACGAAAAACCGCTCGTTATCAGTTTTTTTGGTTCTCTCGGCGCGCGAGAAATGAATAAGGCGATGGCAGAAGTAATAAAGCTCGAATGTGCCGATAATTTATATAACCACATCCACGCGACGGGTAAATTCGGCAGTGAATGGATGCCGGAGCTTATCGCATCAAAGGGTATTGATTTAAACGAATATAAAAACATAGAGCTTCGAGAGTATATACACGATATGCCGCGTGTCATGGCGGCGGCAGATCTGGTAATATGCCGCGGCGGAGCATCAACGATGAGTGAAGTATCAGCACTTGGAAAGCCTGCAATCATAATTCCGTCACCGAATGTTGCGGAAAATCATCAGGAGAAAAATGCGAGCGTGCTTGCTTCATCTGGTGGTGCGGTTATGCTTCGTGAGAGTGAGGTAAGCGGCGAAAAGCTCTATTCGTGTATCAAAGAAATTATAACCGATAAAGCGCGTTTGAAGGCTATGTCAGACTCTCTCACTAAAAATGCGGTGCTCGACGGATGTGAAAGAATTTATCGCGAAATAGTGGAGCTTTCAAGAAAATAAAACATTAACCCCTGCTGCTGTTTTTGCATAGAATGGCGTACAGGATAAAACGGCAGGAGGGTTTAACCAATGAGTGTACTCAAAGTAAACGGCGGTCTTCCGCTGTATGGCAGAATTTCCGTTCAGGGATCGAAAAACAGTGTTCTTCCGATTCTGGCGGCAACGCTGATTCACAGGGGAGAATGCGTTATACATAATTGTCCGGATTTAAGTGATGTGCGCTGCGCGATTAAAATTTTGGAATATATGGGCGCACGCGTAAAATTTGAGAATAGTACGGTAACGGTAAACACAGATAATATCTGTTGCTCTGAGATTCCGGATGAGCTTATGCGTGAAATGCGCTCGTCCGTAATCTTTTTAGGTGCTATACTTTCGCGTTGCGGAAGTGTTACGATGAGCTATCCGGGCGGATGTGAGCTCGGCCCGCGCCCGATTGACCTGCATCTCGCGGCACTCAGAGAACTCGGTGCGGAAATCATTGAGCACAGCGGTAAGATTTTTTGCAGCGCAAAGAGAATTTACGGTTGCGATATAAATTTATCGTTTCCATCGGTCGGTGCTACGGAAAATATTATGCTTTCTGCAGTGTTTTGCGTTGGTAAAACGCGTATTCTCAATGCCGCCCGTGAGCCTGAAATCGAAGATTTACAGAATTTTCTTGTTTCAATGGGAGCAAAAATTCGAGGTGCGGGTAGCAGTATAATCGAAATTGAGGGCGTAAGTAAAACCACCGATACTGTGCACACGGTTATACCAGACAGGATAGTTGCTGCTACATATTTGTCTGCGGTAGCGATTACCGGTGGAGATGTATTAATTGAGAATGTATATCCCGAGCATTTGGAGGCGGTTACCAGCCTTATTTCCGAGTGCGGATGCCTGCTGGATATAGGTGGAAACTATATAAGGGTAATAAGAAATGGTGCAATCTATCCGCTAAAGACTATTAGAACGATGCCTTATCCCGGTTTTCCGACCGATGCTCAGGCTCCGCTTATGGCACTTGCGACGCAATGCGACGGAACAACGATGTTTATAGAAAATATTTTTGAAAGCAGATACCGCCATGTTCCTGAACTCATAAGAATGGGCGCAGATATACGAGTTGAGGGGCGGGTTGCTTTGGTTTATGGTGGTAAGATACTTAGTGGTGCTCCCGTAATTTCACCAGATTTGCGCGGTGGTGCGGCACTTGTAGTTGCTGCACTCGCCGCGCGCGGTGAAAGCATAATTTCGGGGGTATTGCATATAGATCGCGGATATGAGAAAATAGAGGAGAGCTTATCACAGCTCGGAGCAGATATTGTAAGGGAAGTGTAAAAATGGCTAAACGAAGGAGAAGCACGCGCCGCAGAAGACGCCGCGGAGCGAGAATATTCTGGACTCTTGTCACATTTTTAATAGTTGCCGGTGCCATTATCGGCTCTCTTACCGTTTTCCTTAAGGTAGCTCGTGTTGAAGTTGAGGGTGCAACGCGTTACACAGGAGAAGAAATTATTGAAACCTCAGAGATTAAAGTCGGAGACAACTTGTTTGGAATAAATAAATTTGCGGTCAAGGAAAAGATACTTTCTGACTATCCATATATCGAGGATATAAGAATTACCCGCCGTCTGCCGGATACTTTTCTATTTGCGGTTACCGAGCGTATTCCTTGTGGATATATTGAGGCGAACGACTGTAAATGGCTGATTGACAGTAAGGGCTTCTTGCTTGAGAGACTGGAAAAAGAAATGGAAGCTCAAGGGGCGTTGATTGTATCCGACGAGGAACTTATGGCGCCTGTAGCGGGAGGCGAGATTAACTGGCAGACTGCGGAAAAGAAAAACGCGCTCATAACCATGCTTTCTGCTCTGAAGGATAAGAATATGCTTGAAAAAACAAACAAGGCAGATGTGTCGGCTCTTTATGCGTTGCAATTTGTTTTTGACGGACGATTTACGGTAAACATCGGCTCAATTGAGAATATAGAAAAGAAGCTCAATATGTTAGAGGCGGTCATTCCGCAACTTGCGCCGACCGACAGGGGACAGATAAACTTATCAAACATAAGCGAGGCGAGATTTACGCCTGAAAGGATAGTTCAAAATGGACAATAAAGGTGCAAAAACAACCCTTTTTGCGGTATGCATACTGCTCGGATTTCTTCTTGCCCTGCAGTTTAAAAGTGTAAAAATACATAATGAAGAGAATTCGGCACCGACGAGAGCAGAGGAGCTTACCGAATTGCTTTTGGAGGAACAGGAATTAAATCTTGCCCTTACCGCTCAGCTTGATTTATATAAGGCTGAAAATGAGGAGTTCCGCAAACAGGCGGAAAAGTCGGGCGACTATACCGAAGTACTTGGAGATAAGCTTCTCAGGGCAGAAATATTATCCGGCCAGCGCGCGGTACACGGCCCGGGTATTACCGTAACACTTTCCGACAGTATCGCACAGGGGAATGCGATAAATCAGAACGCGTTTGTCGTTCACGATACAGACCTTCTTCGTGTTATAAACGAATTGCGTGCTTCCGGTGCCGAGGCGATAAGCTTAAACGGTGAGAGAATTCTTGCGACTTCGGAAATCCGTTGTGCAGGGCCGGTTGTAAGCATCAATAACCGAAAATATAATATTCCGTTTGTGATTTCAGCAATAGGAGAGCCTGATACAATGGAAGCGGCGCTTAAATTGCGTGGCGGAGTTGTGGACGAGCTTACTACCTTCCAAATCGAAGTTGAAATTGTAAAGCATCCGGATATAACAATTGAAGCGCTGCGCCACGATGTTGTATTTGAACACGCAAAGCCGGTTGGGGAGGAATAGAAGATGTATGTTATAGCAGGACTTATAATTGGAGCACTTTTAGCCATCTTTCTTCCGGTTACTATTCCGTCATCACTTTCCCAGTATGTTGCGGTTGCGCTCTTCGGTGCGCTTGATTCGGCATTTGGCGGAATTGTTGCTATGCTGAGAGGAAGATTTCAGCTTAAGGCATTTTTGCTCGGTTTCTTCGGAAATGCACTTATTGCCTTTCTTATGACTTATATAGGAACAAAGCTCGATATTAACCTGTTTTTGGCAGTTGCTGTCATTTTTGGAACAAGAATATTTCAAAATTTTGCAGATATGTTAAGATATCTCTTGACCTTTAAGCGAAAAAAAGATAAAATAGTAAATAGTGATATTCAAAAAGATTCGGAAGTTTAAAATATAGGAGGAATATGTTATGGCTTTTGAGCTTGATACAGAGCAGGATATTGTCGTTGCGGTAAAGGTTATTGGTGCCGGCGGCGGTGGTAGCAACGCTGTCAATCGTATGATTAAGTCAAATGTTCGCGGAGTTGAGTTTATCGCAGCTAATACCGATAAGCAGGCGCTTCGCTCATCAGGTGCTACATATAAAATTCAGCTTGGTGAGAAGTTAACCAAGGGTTTAGGTGCAGGGTCAGATCCTGAAATCGGTCGTAAGGCTGCTGAGGAAAGCCGCGACCAGATTAAGAAGGTTTTAGAGAATACCGATATGGTATTTATCACCGCAGGTATGGGTGGTGGTACCGGTACAGGTGCAGCTCCAATTATTGCGGATATTGCTCGCGAGATGGGCATTTTAACCGTCGGCGTTGTAACAAAGCCGTTTAAGTTTGAAGGTCAGGTGCGTAAGCGCCAGGCTGATGAGGGTATTGCGGCTCTCCACGATAAGGTTGACTCACTTATCGTCATTCCTAACGAGCGCTTAAGCTGCGTTACCGAGCAGAAGATTACTCTTATGAACGCTTTTGAAATTGCCGATGATGTTTTAAAGCAGGCTATTTCAAGTATTTCCGACTTGGTAAGCGGTCAGGGTCTTATCAACCTTGACTTTGCTGATGTAAGCAAGATTATGCGCGGTGCAGGCTATGCTCATATGGGTGTCGGTCGTGCGTCCGGCAAGGATAAGGCATCAGAGGCTGCAAGTATGGCTATCCACAGCCCGCTTCTCGAGTCTTCCATTGACGGTGCTGACGGCGTTATCATCAACATTGTTGGTTCAGTGGATATAGGTCTTGAGGAAATTGAGATTGCGGCTGAAATGGTTCGCAGTGCAGCTCATCCGGAAGCTAACATCATCTTCGGTGTTGCTCTTGATCCGGAGTTAGACGATGAAATCCGCGTTACTGTTATCGCTACCGGTTTTGAAGGTGGAGCTGCTCCGGCAGCTGCTAAGGCTAGCTCGGAGGACATTCTTTCAGCTTTCACTAAGGCTGCAGAAGAGGTTAATGCTCCGAAGGCAGATCCGGAAACAGTTGCATATGATAATGCAACTCACGATGCAATACTCGAAATCTTTAAGAACAAGAACTAAATAAGCATTGAAATCAAAGTCACCCAATTTTTTGAAAAATTGGGTGACTTTTCGCATATTATGCTAAAAAAGACAGTTTTTTTGCGTTGCAATGTTCTTTGTTGCGTTGACAAAGCCTGTACAGAGTGATATTATAATAATGTATAATTATCTCTATTTAAGAAAAGGGAGATGCGGGTAATGAATAAACGTATTCCGCTTGCGACACCGACTGTACACGGTGAAGAGCAGGCATTTATTAAAGAGGCATTTGATACTAATTGGGTTGCTCCACTCGGTGCGAATGTCGATGGATTTGAAAAAGAAATTTCAGAATATGTAGGAGTAAAATCAGCAGCGGCTCTGTCGGCGGGTACTGCGGCACTTCATCTTGCAATAAAGCTTGCCGGAGTCAAGCCGGGAGACATTGTTTTCTGTTCCGATATGACCTTTGCGGCTACGGTTAATCCGGTATCCTACGAGAAGGCAAAGCAGGTTTACATTGATTCCGAACGCGAAAGTTGGAATATGGACCCGAGAGCACTTGAAAAAGCTTTTGAAAAGTACCCGGATTGCAAGTGTGTTATCGTCGCGAACCTCTACGGAGTTCCTGCAAAGCTTGATGAAATCAGAAGTATTTGCGACGCGCATGGTGCAATTCTTATTGAGGATGCCGCTGAAAGTCTTGCAGCTACATATAAGGGAGTCCAGACCGGAACATTTGGTCAGTATAATGCAATAAGCTTTAACGGAAACAAAATTATAACTTCTTCGGGTGGCGGCATGCTTTTATCCGATGATGAAGAGGCAATTAAAAAGGCTCGTTTCTGGGCAACTCAGGCGCGCGATCCCGCTCCGTGGTATCAGCACAGCGAGATTGGCTACAACTACCGTATGAGTAACATCGTTGCAGGTGTCGGTCGCGGTCAGCTTATTCATTTAGATGAGCACAAGGCTAAGAAGAAAGAAATATATATGAGATATAAAGAGGGATTCAAGGGTCTTCCACTCAGTATGAATCCATATCTTGAATGTAGTGAGCCGAACTTCTGGCTGTCTTGCTTGTTGCTTGACGAGGGAGTTAAGGTTACACCTATGGGAATTCTTGAAAAGCTCAATGAGGAGAACATTGAATCCCGACCGATATGGAAGCCAATGCATCTTCAACCTGTATTTGCAGATTGTGATTTTATATCCGTTGAGGGAGATGTCGTTTCGGATATTTTTGAGCGTGGTCTTTGCTTACCGAGTGATATTAAAATGACCGCAGAAGAGCAGGAAAAGGTAATTTCAATTATAAAAAGTATGTTTTGAGGTATAGTATGAATGTTCTGGTAATCAGCTCCAATCCTTGGAGCGACACGAATGCTTTTGGTAATACAGTATCAAACTTTTTTTCCACCTGGGATAAAGATGAGTTTTACAGTATTTATTCCCGTGCGGGAAGTCCAAGTAACAGCATTTGTAAAAAATATTACAGAATAACCGATGCATCAATCCTTAAGAATTTCTTCAGGAAAGAGAAAATAGGCAGTTATGTAAAATATGAAGAGTATCCCTGCAGTGCTGACAATTCGTCTAAAGCAGCGCAGGAGAAAGCTTTTATTCATTTTTTACATAAAAATAACATAAAAATTTTCCATTCAATTGAGAGGTTCCTTTGGAAAGGCAAGCGCTGGAACAATAAAAAATTCAATACATTTCTGGAAGAAGCAAAGCCAGATGTGATTTTCTCTTTTGGTGTTGCAAACCAAGCGGTTTTTGAGCTTATCAAAGCATGTAAAGAGAAAACAAATGCCAAAACGGTGCTTTTCATAGCAGACGATGTTTACGGGCAATATTGCAAAAACTCCAAAGGAAGAAAGAACAAAATAAAGTTTGAAAAAATGATAGCTGATGCAGATTTAATCTATGGTGCATCCGAGCAGCTTTCATACGAATATCAGAACATATTCAATAAGAAAATCAAACCGTTATACAAAAGCTGTGAGTTTACTCATCCGGTCAGTAAAAAAGAAAACCGTGTCATAAAAATACTTTATGCAGGTAATTTGCTGTACGGCAGAGCAGAAACACTGAGCAGCCTTGCGGATGCAATTGAAAGAATAAATGTAGATGGTGTTAAAATAAGTCTTGAGATTTATTCAAATACAGCGCTTGATGATGAGCTTATGAGTAAATTAAGCCGCGGGCAATCCTCTCAATTGTGCGGTAGCCGTCCGTATAATGAAATAAAAGAGAAGATGCGAAGTGCTGATATTGTTTTGCATGTTGAATCGTTTGAGGAAAGCGAGAAATTTAAAGTTCGATATTCCTTTTCAACTAAAATAATTGACTGTCTGCAAAGTGGCAGTGTGTTTATGGCAATCGGACCTGATGGTATCGCTTCCGTTGAATATCCGAAGGGAATAGACGGTGCCATTGTTATAAACAATACAGATGAAATTGAAAGCGTTTTAAGAGCTTCTGTGCTTGATGCAGATTTGCACGAGAAAGCATTAAAAATCCGAGAATTTGCAATGGCACACCATAACAAAGAAAAGATCAGTAATGATTTGAAACAAGACTTTAAAGAATTATTAAATGGAGATAGCATAAATTGATATACTTTTATTTTATTGTGCTGGCATGTGTTGTTTTTACAATACAGAAAATATATGCCAAAGGCGCAAAGGGAGACATTGAAACAATAGAATACAAACAAACATCGAGCATGAAAAAGGCTTGTGTTATATGTGGTTTGTTTTTGACAATGATAGCCGGTCTTCGCGGCATTATCGTAGGAAACGATACCTATACATACTACATAAGATATGTGGAAACGAGTCAAAGTACGCTTGCAAACGTACTTTCTGCCGAAGAGCCGATTTGGTACGTAATTGCGTATGTTCTTAATCTCATATCAGCCGACTATCAGTGGATGCTTGTAACCGTTGGTGCAATATATGCATTTTCCATAAGCTATTTCATATATAAAAAATCCGAGGAGCCGTTTGTAAGCTATGTAATGCTCATTCCTATGATGTATTTTGCATTTACAATGAGCGGTCAGCGCCAGACGCTTGCAATGGCACTTGCTTGCTTTTTGTATCCGCTTGCGATGGACAAAAAATATTTGAAGTTTTTTGTTCTGATCTTTATTGCATCGCTTTGCCATAAATCGGCGTGGATGCTCTTACCGCTTCTGATAATACCAAAAACAAAGGTCAAGCCGCTTGCGCGAGTGGCATATGTTGTCTCTTTGCCGGCAATATATGTTCTCAGAGGACCTATCCTCAGTATTGCACAGAGATTTCTCTATGACAGTTATAGTGTTTATACTGAAGAGGTTGCAACCTGGCCAACATTTATTTTGTATTTTGCGATTTGGCTTGTGTTTGTTTTCTTCGGAAATCAAGAACAAGAGGATATGCCGTATTTTGAGCGTATGCTTATGATCGGCATTATAGTGCAGATGTTCGTGCCATTGCAGCCGAATATTTTCCGAATTGCGCTTTATTATCAGATTGCAAGTCTTATGATTGTTCCGAACTTCCTGAATGCCAAGTTCTTTAAGAAAATGAGGCCGCTTGCCTATATGATTTTTATGGCGGTTATGCTTATTATGTATTTTATGTTTACAAAAAATGCAGCAAGCGCGAACCCGTATTATTATTTCTGGCAGGTGAAATATTGATTTCAAGGGGAATTTTCAATGAAAGTTTTGCAAATCAATTGTGTTTATAAAAGCGGAAGCACAGGTAAAATTGTGCACGACATACATACAGGACTTGTGGGAAAAGGTCATAAGTCAGTTGTCTGTTACGGCAGAGGACGGGAAATAGGTGAAGATGGAATTTATAAAGTTTCAAGTGAAATTGAGGCTAAGGTACATTCTGTTCTTGGCCGTCTCTTTGGTGTTATGTTTGGTTTTTCTCCGATTGCTACGGCGAGAACAATCGGGATTATAAAAAAAGAAAAGCCCGATGTTGTTCACCTTCATTGCTTAAACGGTAATTTTATAAATGTCTATAGACTACTCAACTTTTTAAAGAAAGCTAAAATTAAAACAGTCTTAACCTTGCACGCTGAAATTATGCACACGGCTGGCTGTGAGCACGCAATGGATTGCGAGAAGTGGAAAACTGAATGTAATAATTGTGCTAAAGTCCGCGGCAAAATCTCTCGTTTTTTCCGTGACGATGCTAAATATTGCTATAATAAAATGAAAAGAGCTTTTTCGGGATTTGAAAATCTTACCGTTGTAGGTGTTTCTGAATGGTTGACAGAAAGAGGAAAAATGTCCTCTGTTTTTCCGGAAGTTAAGTTTAATACAGTGCATAACGGTATTGACACAGAAACGTTTTTCTATACAGAGCATAAAGAATTGCGGGAGAAGCTTAATATTCCAAAGGATAAAAAAATCATTCTGCATGTTACACCGAATTTTAATCATCCGATTAAGGGTGGTAAATATGTATTGGAGCTTGCAGAAAAGATGCCCGAGCATCAGTTTATCATTGTTGGCTTTAACGGAGATAAAAATGTCTTGCCGGGCAATGTTATGCCAATTTCGCATACGAAAGATAAAAATGAACTTGCAAAAATTTATTCAATGGCAGATGTTACGCTGCTTACAAGTAAGAGAGAAACATTTTCTATGGTACTTGCAGAAAGTTTGTGTTGCGGAACTCCGGTTGCAGGCTTTGAAGCGGGCGCACCGGAAACCATAACAATTCCGGAATACAGCGCGTTTGTCAAGCAAGGAGATATCGAGGCTTTGACTAAGGCGGTTTCTGAAATGGCCGGGGCAAATTTTGATTGCGAGAAAATTTCAAAAAACGCTATTGATAAGTATGATAAAAAAACTATGGCGGGAAACTATATTTCCTGTTATGAGCAGGTGTAGAAACACGATGAGTCATAAAAAGAAAGTCGGAATAATTACGCATTACTATAAGAGCACAAACTATGGCGGTAACCTACAGGCATATGCTCTTTGTAAATTTTTGAATAATAATGGTTATTTGGCAGAGCAGATTTGCTTTGACAGAAATGTTAAAGCTAAACGCACTTTAAAGCGAGTTTTAGCTTCAATATATCACGGTGTAAAAAACAGTTTTAAAGGTGCAATTCATTACAAAACTGTGCGTAATTTGAAGTTGAGACAAGAAAAAATACTCGATTTTAACAAAAATGTGATTCCGCATAGTAAAGAAGTTTACACAAAACAAAATATAGCGCATACTAATGAGATTTATGACGCTTTTATAACCGGAAGTGATCAGGTCTGGCATCCAAAAGCCGTTTGTGATGAATATCTTCTTGCTTTTGCAGATGCCGGAAAGACAAAAATTTCTTATGCTGCGAGTCTTGCGATTGATGCACTTCCGCAAAATTTACAGAATAAATACAAAGAAATGCTTGAGTCTTTTTCTGCTGTTTCGGTCCGCGAAGAAAATGCGATTGACATAATTAAACCACTCACTGATAAGCAGGTTGTTCAGACTATTGATCCTGTTTTGTTGCTCTCTAAAGAAAAGTGGGACAGCCTGTGTTCCGAGCGAAGAGTAGATGAAGAATATCTTTTCTGCTATTTTCTTGGTGAGAGCGAAAAGTGTAGGAGACTGGCGGAGGAATACGCAAAGAGCAAAAACTTAAAGGTTGTAACATTACCCGACCTTGTAGGTAAGGGGCGCAAATGCGATAAAGGCTTTGGCGATGTCAAGCTTTATGATGTTGATCCGCAGGCCTTTATATCTTTAATAAAGAACGCCTATGCGGTGTTTACTGACAGCTTCCATGCCGCTGTATTTTCGATTATTTACAGTAAATTTTTTGTTGTTTTTGAAAGAGCAATAGCGCAACAGTCTATGTCGTCGAGAATTTGCAGTCTTATGGATATGTTCGATATGAGTGAACATTTCTGCAATTCGGATGAACGAATGACGCTTCAATACATACTCTCGCTACCGACACCGGACTATGCAAAAGAATTTCCCAAATACACGAAAAAGATGAAGGACTCAGTTGAGTTTTTATTTGATAATTTATCGAAGGTGAATGATAAATAAATGAAGCTAAATCAACTTAAAGCAGGCTCAATGCTTTCGTATGCTCAGATGGCGATAGGAACACTTGTAAGTCTCCTTTACACACCTCTGATGATACGACTTTTGGGCAAAAGTGAATATGGTTTGTATAATACGGTATCATCCATTATAGCAATGCTATCTATTTTGAGCTTGGGCTTTAACAGTAGCTATGTGCGCTATTATGCAAAGTATAAGGTTAAGAATGACAATGAATCAATAGCAAAATTAAACGGATTATTCTTGATAATTTTTATTATAATCGGTGCAGTAGCATTTGCGTGCGGAACATTTCTCACCTTGAATCTGGAGCTTGTGTTTGACAAGGGACTTACTGCGTCAGAGTATGAGACTGCAAGAATCCTTATGTTTTTGTTAACGATAAATCTGACGATCTCATTTCCGATGAGCGTTTTTTCTACAATCATCTCAGCGCATGAAAAATACATATTCTTAAAGCTCCTCGGTATGATGAAAACGGTTTTCAGCCCGTTGCTTTCAATTCCGCTGATGCTTATGGGATATAAGGCGATTGCTATCGTTTGTGTTACGATATTTATCGCCCTCGTTACGGATACTGCATATCTTATTTATTCGAAAAGAATTCTTAAAGTAAATTTTAACTTCCGCAATTTTGAGAAGGGCTTATTCAAGAGCATTTTTGCGTTTACTTTTTTTATTGCAATAAATATTATTGTAGATCAGGTTAATAGCAATCTTGGAAAGTTTATTCTCGGCAGATACAGAGGAACAGAAGCGGTTGCGGTTTTTGCTGTAGGGCACACATTGTATCATCATTATATACAATTTTCGACAGCAATTTCAGGTGTGTTTACACCGAGAATCCATAAAATAGTAAACGCGACAGCAGGTAACGAGGAAAAACAAATAGCAGATATATCGAGCTTGTTTATAAAAGTTGGAAGAATACAATTTCTTATTCTTGCCCTGATTTGCACGGGAATCATCTTTTTTGGCAGAGAATTTATTGCCTTCTGGGCGGGAAGTGGCTATGAAAATGCATATTATGTTACGCTTCTTCTGGTAATTTCTTCATCAATTGCCTTGATACAGAATTTGGGAATTGAAATTCAGAGAGCACTTAACAAACATAAATTCAGAAGTGTTGTTTACATCATAATGGCAACAATAAACCTTGGGCTTACAACGATACTTTGTAAGCGCCTGGGTGTGATAGGTACTGCGGTAGGTACAGCTGTATCGCTTATTGTCGCGAACGGATTTATTATGAATATTTATTACCATAAGAAATGCAATATCAATATTATTGCATTCTGGAAATCAATAGCAAGAATGGCATTGGGCTTAATTCCTGCGCTGATTTTCGGAGTAGTTTTAAAAAAATATTTTGACTTTTATGCCGTTTATAGTATGCTTTTGGGAATTATTGTATATATAGCTGTTTATTTTGCATCAATGTGGTTATTTGCAATAAATAGCTACGAAAAAGGCCTTATAACAAAGTTGTTTGCCAAAGTTTTAAAAAGAAGAAAAGCGGAGATAAAAAAATGATTCAGATAAGCGAAAAAGCAAAGTGTGCGGGATGCCATTCGTGCGCTTTAGCTTGCCCACGAAACTGCATAACCATGAAAGCGGATGATGAGGGATTTCTCTATCCTGAGGTAAATGAGGATATGTGTACCGGATGCAATCTTTGCGAGAAGGCTTGTCCGGTAATAAAAAACGAGTATAGCTGCGACAACGATCCTCAAGCGTATGCCGCATATTCAAAAAACGATATACTTCGTAAAGAAAGCTCATCGGGCGGAATGTTTACCGAAATTGCCGAGCATATTATTGAAAAAGGCGGAATTGTTTTTGGCGCTGCATTTGATGACAATTTTAATGTCAATCATATTGCAGTAAAAACTGCAAACGAGCTTAAAAAGCTTCGTGGTTCGAAGTATGTTCAAAGTACTATAGGAAATGCGTATAAAGATGCAGAAGATTACCTTGAAAAGGGCGACCTTGTTTTATTCACGGGTACCCCTTGCCAGATTGCAGGTTTATATGCTTATCTGAAGAAAGACTATGAAAATTTAATAACACAGGATATAATTTGTCATGGAGTGCCATCACCGATGTTGTGGAGAAAATATCTTTCTAAACAGTGCAAAGGTTATGACACTACAAGTGTTTCGTTCAGGAACAAAAAATATGGTTGGAAGCGCTTTTCAATGCGTATTACAGTAACAGATGGTAAAGAATTCCTCTCACCGCTGGACAAGGATGAATATATGAGAGCATTTTTGAAAAATCTTTCTCTTCGTCCGTCATGTTATAACTGTAAGTTCAAGAAGATGAATCGACAAAGCGATTTCACACTTGCGGATTTTTGGGGAATTGAGAACATCCTTCCGGATATCAGTGATGATAAAGGCACAAGCCTTTTAATAGTAAATTCAGAAAAAGCAAGATTGATTTTTGAAGCTGTGAAAGAAAAGGTTGAGTTTAAAGTGGTGGATATAACCAAAGCAATCAAGTACAACTCAGCTATGATCAAGTCAGCAGATAAACCTGAAAAAAGAGACGATTTCATAAAAACAGTTGTAGATAGCGGATTTGAAACTGCTTCGAGAAAATATCTTAAGACGAAATTTATTAAAAAAATGATCTCTAAAATAAAAAGAGCTATAAAAAAGATAGGTTAGGTGAAAGAAATGTCTGTATTTAAGAACAAAACATTGCTTATTACCGGAGGTACCGGCTCATTTGGAAACGCGGTTTTAAATCGCTTCCTCAAAACTGACATTGGCGAAATACGCATTTTCTCGCGTGATGAGAAAAAACAGGATGATATGCGCCATGAATTTCAGGCTAAGATGCCGGATGTTGCTGAGAAAATCAGATTCTATATTGGCGATGTCCGAGATTTGCAGTCTGTTAAAAATCCTATGCACGGGGTTGATTACATCTTCCACGCGGCAGCACTCAAACAGGTTCCGTCTTGCGAATTTTTCCCGATGGAGGCAGTGCGTACCAATGTAATCGGTACGGAGAATGTACTTACTGCAGCGATTGATGAGGGTGTAAAGAGCGTTATCTGCTTGTCTACAGATAAGGCTGCATATCCTGTTAACGCAATGGGTATTACCAAGGCGCTTGAGGAGCGTGTTGCTGTTGCAAAATCAAGAACAGTTGACGCAGATAAGACTAAAATCTGCTGTACTCGCTACGGTAATGTTATGTGTTCGCGCGGAAGCGTTATCCCGCTCTGGATTGAACAGATTAAAGCAGGTAAGCCGATTACCATTACCGAGCCTAATATGACTCGATTTATTATGTCTCTCGACGAGGCGGTTGACTTGGTTCTTTTCGCATTTGAAAAGGGAGAAAGTGGCGACATTTTGGTACAGAAGGCTCCGGCTTGTACAATTGGCGTGCTTGCAGAGGCAGTCAAGAAGCTCTTTAATTCCAAGGATGATATCAAGATTATCGGTATCCGCCACGGTGAAAAGATGTATGAAACACTCCTTACCAACGAAGAGTGTGCAAACGCTACGGATATGGGTAACTTCTACCGTGTGCCGTGCGACAAGCGTGGACTTAATTATGACAAGTATTTTACTCAGGGCGATGTTGAGAGAAATACGCTCAGTGAGTTTAATTCAAATAATACAGAGCTTCTGGATGTGGATCGCGTTTGCGAAAAGCTCTTGTCTTTACAGTATATCCGCGACGAGATTGCTGCAATGAACGAAGGAAAGTAAGAGGTAAGTGTTATGAAGTTTTTAGTACTCGGCTCTGCAGGTATGGCAGGTCATACCATATCGCTTTATTTAACCGAGCGCGGTCACGATGTTACCGGCTTTGCATTAGCTGATACCGCCTTAATTCCGACCATTGTCGGAGATGCAACTGACACTGAGGCGCTTAAAAAAATAGTGCTCGACGGGAAATATGATACCGTTATCAATTGTATTGGCATCTTAAATCAATTTGCAGAGCGCGACCACGCATTTGCTACTTTTATGAATGCGTATCTTCCACATTTCCTTGCGGATATAACAAAGGATACGGACACCCAGATTATCCATATGAGCACGGACTGCGTTTTCTCCGGTAAAAAAGGCTCATATACCGAGGACGATGTGCGCGACGGTGAGACCTTCTATGATCGCTCAAAAGCGCTGGGAGAGCTCGAAGATGACAAAAACATAACCTTACGAAATTCCATAGTAGGCCCGGATATCAATGTTGGCGGAATTGGATTGCTCAATTGGTTTATGAAGGAAACCGTTTCAGGAAAAGCTCTCAAAGGCTATACAAAAGCAATGTGGACAGGCCAGACTACACTTCAACTTGCAAAAACTATGGAAGTAGCGGCTGAGTCGCGTGCACATGGTCTTTATAACACGGTGCCCGACCACTCAATCAGCAAATATGAGCTTTTGCAGCTCTTTAATAAGCATTTGCGCGGCGGTGAAATTGATATCGAACCGATTGAAGGCATAAATGCTGACAAATCACTCAAGAGAACGCGATTTGATTTTTCGTATTTAATTCCGGATTATGAAACAATGGTTGCTGAAATGGCAGAATGGATAAAGGCACACAAAGAGCTTTATCCGCATTATGCACTTTAGGAGGACGCTATGAAAAAGCTTAAACTTATGACAATCGTGGGTACGCGCCCTGAAATAATTAAGATGTCTGAAATTATGAAAAAATGTGATAAATACTTTGACCACATTATTGTACACACGGGTCAGAACTATGATTACACATTGAACGAAGTGTTTTTTAACGATTTAGGTCTGCGTGAGCCTGACTATTATCTTGGTGTAGTCGGCGATAATTTAGGTCATACAATGGGTAATGTTCTGTCAAAGTCGTATGATTTAATGCTTGAAGTAAAGCCGGATGCTATTATTGTTTTGGGTGATACCAATTCCTGCCTTGCGGTAATTTCAGCAAAAAGACTTAAGATTCCGGTATTTCATATGGAGGCAGGCAACCGTTGTTTTGATGAGAATTTACCCGAAGAGGTAAACCGCAGAATTGTAGATGTTACAAGTGATGTCAATCTTTGTTACACCGAGCATGCGCGCCGCTATTTAAACGCGGCAGGTGTTCCGCGTGAGCGCACATATGTTGTCGGCTCACCTATGGCTGAGGTGCTTTCAAAGAATAAAGAGAATATAGAAGCAAGTAAGGTTTTGGATGAGCTTGGTTTAAAGGATAACGGTTATATTCTTCTTTCGGCACACCGCGAGGAGAACATTGATATCGAGGATAACTTTATGGCCCTTATGGAAGCTGTAAACACTATGGCGGAAACTTATAATATGCCGGTTATTTACAGCACCCACCCCAGAAGCAGAAAAACAATAGAGGCGAGAAACTTTGTTTTCAATCCGCTTGTCAGAACACTACAACCATTTGGATTCCACGATTATAACTATCTCCAGCAGCACGCTTTTTGTGTTGTATCGGATAGCGGCACATTACCTGAGGAGGCTGCATACTTTAAGTTCCCGGCAGTTTCTGTCAGAACAAGCACAGAGCGTCCCGAAGGTGTTGACAAGGGTGTTTTTGTAATCGGAAGTATAACAAAGGAACAGGTGCTCCAGGCGGTAGACCTCGCAGTAGAGATGCACAAAAACGGAGACGATGCAGTTCCGGTTCCGGATTATGTGGATGAAAACGTTTCAACCAAGGTTGTAAAGATAATACAGTCCTATACGGGAATTGTAAATAAAATGGTTTGGCGGAAATATTAATGACGAAAGAATTTAAGTATTTGATGCACCTTCTTGCGGTAAGCGCAACGGGTGTTGAAGCTAAAGATGCAGCGGAGATAAATTGGGAATATCTTGTTAAGATTGCAGGAGCGCAAGGAGCGGTTGCTCTTGTTGCGTGTGCACTTAATGACAATAGCTTTATCTCGTGCCCTGAAAATATAAAAGCAGTATTGTGCGATAAAACAAAAAAATATGTTTTTTCGGCATTTCTGCGTCATACAGAATCTATGCGTCTCCTCGCAAAATTGGAGGATGAGGGCATTTCGTCAGTGCTTTTAAAGGGATATACCTTGTCCAGGTTATATAAAAATCCTATGTACCGTATATCTTCTGACACGGATATTCTTATAAAGCCTGAGGATGAAAAGCGCACTTGCGAATTTCTTGAGAAGTATGGCTTCAATGTTCAGGCGCGTTGGCAACACGAAAATCACGCAGAGTGCACTCATCCGAAAATCGGTCTCTTAGAAGTGCATACGCTTTTATACGAAGAAATGGTAGAGGAAATCTGGTTTAATAACACGGATGGAAACGAGTTTATCCGTGAGCCGTATCGTAGAGTAGAGGACAGTGATGGTTGTTTTAATACTCTCGGTGACACAGATAATCTGATTTTTATCACCCTGCATATGATAAAGCATTTTATAACCGGTGGCATGACGCTGCGTATGATGATGGATGTAGCTCTGTTTTTTAAAGAAAATGCAAAAAATATTGACACAAAGCGTTTTTGGGAAACACTTGAGAGCCTTAGATATCGTAAGCTGATTGACAATGTGTTCTGGTCGATGATTTTATATTGCGGATTTTCGCATGAGGATTTCCCGGGACTTTGTGAGAAGTGCCCCGAGTCGGTTGACACCGTGCTTTCAGATATTGAGAACGGGGGCCTTAAGGAACAGAATGAAACAGGGCGCGAACAGGCGTGGATTGAATATAACCGCAGACAGATGATGAAAAACAAGGACCGCGGTGAGTATAAGCGCTATATGCTTAAGTATCAATTAGGTCTTTTATTCCCGCCGAGAGCTGCGTTGGAAAAGAAGTATCCTTATATAAAAGACCACGCGTGGCTCATTCCGGTTGCGTGGTTACATCGTCTTCTGTTCAGAGGCTTTAAAGCAACAGGTAATGGAACAACAGCAAACAAAATGATGGATGAAAAAGCTCAGATTTCAGCTGAAGAGCAAAATAGAATTGACTTATTTTCAAAACTTGATATGCTATAAAAAAGACGCCCAAAGGCGTCTTTTTTATATTAGCTTTGTGAAATTTGCGATTATTGCACAGAGGATTATCCCACAAAGAGTAGGAAGGATGGCGGCAAAAATAGTCCATTTAATACTGCCGGTTTCTTTCTTTATTGTAAGGCAGGTGGTAGCGCAGGGAAAATGACAAAGTGAAAAGATAATGACGCAAAGTGCGGTGATATAAGTCCAACCGTTTGCGGTAAGTAAGCTGTAGAGTTCAGATAAACTTGAATATTCGATAAGTGTTGAAGTAGAAAGATAGCCCATTATTATAATCGGAAAGACTATTTCGTTTGCGGGGAAAGCTAAAATAAAAGCCATAAGGATTACTCCGTCGAGTCCTATAAATTTTGCAAACGGGTCTAAAAATGAAGTTGCATAGCTGAGTAAGCTTACTCCCTCGACCGTTATATTACTAAAGCACCAGATTATAATTCCGGCGGGTGCGGCGACGGAAACCGCGCGACCTAAAACGAAGAGAGTTCTGTCGAAAACCGAGCGAACTATAACCTTTCCTATTTGCGGTGTGCGATACGGTGGCAATTCGAGAGCAAATGAAGAGGGAAGTCCCTTTAAAACTGTTTTTGAAAGAATTTTTGAAACCAAAAGTGTCATAAACACACCAAAAATGATAAATAAAAGCAGATAAAATGCGGATAAAACAGAGTTTGCTTTACCTACAAGAAACATCGAAATAATAGCAATAAGAGTGGGAAATCTTCCGTTGCAAGGCACGAAGTTATTTGTAAGAATCGCAATCATACGCTCACGCGGTGAATCAATTATTCGGCAACCGATGACTCCGCAGGCGTTGCAACCGAAACCCATACAAGTGGTGAGCGCTTGCTTTCCGTGTGCACAGGCGCGCTTAAAGCAGGAATCTAAATTAAAAGCAATACGCGGCAGATAACCGAAGTCTTCCAAAAGGGTAAAAAGCGGGAAGAAAATCGCCATAGGTGGAAGCATAACGGAAACCACCCATGCAACGGTGCGATACATTCCGAGTACTAAAAGTCCGTGCAGCCAGTCGGGTGCGTTTAGCAGCGCAAACCATTCGCTGAGTTTATCTTGGAAAGAGAATAAAACTTTTGACAGAAATTCCGACGGATAATTTGCTCCGACGATTGAGAGCCAGAAAATGAAACCGAGACCGAGGAGCATTATCGGAATACCATATTTGCGTGAGGTGAGAATTTTATCCAATTTTCGGTCAAAGGCGTTGTAGTCGCACCTGCTGCAGTGCACGCATTTTTTATAAATTTCTTCCGCGCGTATCACTATACAGGATACGATTTCATCGCGCAGAGCGTCATCTTTTTTCGGAACAAGCTCAGCTACTTCGGGGATTTTCAGCAAATCGAAATTCAAGTAATCCGTAAGAGCACTTGAAAATTTTTCATCGTAATCAATAAGGCGCAGAGCGGTAAAACGCTTAGATAGCTTTTGGGGGAGATGCGGTGAAATGAGCGGAATAAGCTTTTCTAATTTATCCTCGATATCCTCGGTATAACCGATTGCAGCATCATATTTTCCCTCGGATTCAATCGCATCACAAACCGCTTTTTTAAGATTATCCAAACCTTTTCCTGCCCGCGCACACACGCCGACGACCGGAATTTTAAGCTCATTACTTAAAGCGGATAAGTCTATCTTTATCTTTTTCTTCTCAGCTTCATCGAGTAAGTTTACGCATAAAAGAACTTTTGGGTTCGCTTCAATTATCTGTAAAACTAAATTCAAATTTCTCTCAAGGCAGGTCGCATCTGCGACAACTAAAGTCAAGTCTGCATCCCCGAAACACAAAAAGTCACGCGCGACCTCTTCTTCAACCGAAGATGCCATTAGCGAATATGTACCGGGCACATCGACTAATGTATATTTTTCACCCTGAAACTCATATTCGCCAACTGCATTGGAAACCGTCTTGCCGGGCCAGTTACCGGTATGCTGATGCATACCGGTGAGTGCGTTGAAAACCGTGCTTTTGCCGACATTCGGATTGCCGGCAAGTGCTATTTTATAAGACAAAAAATCTCCTCCTGAAAGTCCATATTTATTTTCCTCGCGTCGTCATGCCTGAGCGCAATGACCGCACCGCGAATTGAATACGCTGTCGGATCGCCGAACGGGCTTTTCATCAAGGCGGAAATTTCACTGCCTCGAACTATTCCCAGGTCGAGAAAGCGTCTGCGTTCAGCACCCTTTGCCGAGAGCGAGGTAACGATAGCTGACTTACCGATAGGAAGAGAACTTAAGGGTATGTTCATAAAAGCATTTCTCCTAAATAAGGCTCTCATACTCAGTTTATGACGATAATAAAGACAAGGTTACTCTTGCTTTAATTTGCAGCATATGATACAATGAGAACAAATGTATGGAGGTGATGGCGTGGAGCGCGTGATTTTACATTCTGATTTAAATAATTTTTACGCATCGGTTGAGTGCCACGAAAATCCGTCGCTCAAAAACCGCGTCGTCATCATCTGTGGCGACGCAAAGCAAAGGCGAGGAGTGGTCGTCGCGAAAAATGAGCTTGCGAAAAAGATGGGAATAAAAACGGGTGATACCGTATGGCAGGCGGAGCAAAAATGCCCCGACCTTGTTGCGATTAAGCCTGATCTTTTAAAATATCGCGAGATTTCAAAGCGTGTTCGCGAAATTTATTATCGCTACACCGATAAAGTTGAGCCGTTTGGGCTCGATGAGGCGTGGCTTGATGTCACCGGTTCGCAAAGACTTTTTGGCGATGGCGAATGTATCGCAAATAAAATTCGCGAGGATATAAAAAGAGAAATGGGCCTTACCGTGTCAATAGGCGTGAGCTTTAACAAGGTGTTTGCAAAGCTTGGCTCGGATATGAAAAAGCCGGATGCGGTCACTTGTATAACACGCGAAAATTTTAAAGAAAAGGTTTGGCCGCTCTCCGTCGGCGAAATATTGTACGCTGGTCGCGCAACGCAGAAAAAGCTTATTTCCTACGGTGTTGATACGATAGGAAAACTCGCCGAAGCGGAGCCTGAATTTTTAGAGAGCATTTTAGGAAAAGGCGGTCTTCTGCTATCAAAATATGCGCGTGGCGAGGACGATTCTCCCGTTGCAAATTACGGTGAGCGCGAGCCGGTAAAATCAATAGGAAACAGTATAACCCTGCCGCGCGATGTGACGGAGTCAAAGGAAATCCGCCAGATTTTATATCTGCTTTCTGAGAGCGTGTGCGAGCGACTTCGCGCGCAAAGACTCCTTTGTAAAACGGTGAGTATCGGCGTGCGTGACAGCGCACTTACTTGGCATGAAAGACAATGTAGTACAGGTGAAGGGGAGAAACTCTCGGCTCCAATTGCGGAGCTTGCATTTAAGCTCTTTGTTGAAATGGGATATGAAGGTCACCCTGTCCACAGTATAGGTCTTCGTGTGTCGAATTTATATGAAGATAACGGAGAATTACAGATGAATTTATTCGAGGATTTATCGGATAAGCTTAAAAAAAGAGAGATAGAAAATGTAGTCGATGGAATACGCGAGCGATATGGTCATAGCGCAATAGGTCGTGCGCTTTTAATCGGCGGCGAGAAATTTTACAGAATTAAACCAGGAGATGAGCAAATTGTGTCGTTTCCGGGCACTGAAGACGGATAATTACACTTGAAAATACCGTTTAAATATGGTAACATAATATGGTAAGAATATAATTGGCTATATTGACAAACAAAGTATGATTAATTTGTGCAAGATAGTTTATGTACAAACAAATCAATACATGTTAAAATAGTCATATATAAATATGGGAGGCATAAAACAATGAGAGTTTTGGCAATTGGTTGTCATCCGGACGATTTGGAAATCGGCTGCGGCGGCACACTTGCGCGTATGGTTGCTGAAGGTCATGAGGTCTATATGTGCCATGTATGTAATGGCGATATGGGACATATGATAATCATGCCTGAAGAACTTGGCAAAATGCGCGAAAAAGAAGCAGAAAATGGCGGTGCAGTTCTTGGCGTAAAAAAGGTATACAATGTTAACGTTGGCGACTGCATGGTTTATTCACATGATCAGGAAGCGCGCCGTGAGGTTATAAAAATAATTCGTGAGGTTCGCCCTGATTTTATTATCACACATGACCCGAACGATTATCATGAAGACCATGTTCAGGTTCAGAAGTTAGTTTGCGAAGCAAGCTTTACAGCTTCTGTTGCACATATGTTCCCTGAATATCCGGTTTATGAAGTAGTTCCGGTTTATTTTATGGACAATCTTGCAGGCGTTAATTTCTTGCCCGAGGAATATGTTGATGTAACAGATTACATTGATAAAAAGATTGCGGCACTTGAGTGCCACGAAAGTCAGCTCAAATGGATGCTTGAGCACGACAAGATTGACTTTGCAGAGTTTGTTAAGTCATGCTCACGATTCAGAGGCTTGCAGAGCGGCGTGCAGTATGCAGAGGGATTTAAAGCTTATCGCGCACATCTCCGCCAGACCACTAAGCGTTTATTACCGTAAAATAAAAGGAGGAAATAAAAATGAATTTTATCAGTACAGTTAAGGGTTCAAACTTAGAGGGCTTCTACCCGGCAGGTTGGGATTTCGAGAAGATTGACAAATGCTGTTCAAATGCTCCGGAATCTATCTGTGATCCGCAGCCGTTCTGGAACAAGGACTTCCAGCCGGTTATGTGCAAGAACGTCACCGAGTTCGATATGATGATGGGTCACGAGATTGCAAACGAGATCAAGAAAGCTCGCGAAGAGGGTATTAAGCTCGCTATGATTTTACCGGTAGGTCCGATGGGTATGTACCGCTGGGCTACATATTTCTTAAACGAGTGGGATGTAGACTGCTCACATGTTTACGGTTTTAATATGGATGAGTGGAGCGATGCTGACGGTAACACTGTTGACGCATCTGACCCGAGCGCATTTACCAATGCTATGACAGAAGCATTTTACTCAAAGCTTAATAAGACTGTTCCGGTTGAGCAGAGAAACTTTGCAACAAAGGATACCCTCCCGCTTTACCCGGAGAAGATCGCTGCTCTCAAGGCTGAGGGT
>JAZPZP010000030.1:0-4255 GCA_045544695.1 Eubacteriales bacterium
TTGAATGAGGTTCCGTGCGTTATTGTTGAAATGTCGGAAAAGGAACAGCTTGCGACGATGCTGCTTGAAAATATGCAGAGAAGTGACCTTACTATTTACGAGCAGGCGAAGGGCTTTCAAATGATGTTAGATCTCGGCGACACGGTTGCCGGCATTTCGGAAAAGAGTGGCTTTTCTGAAACAACTATTCGAAGAAGGGTCAAGCTCGCAGAACTTGATGAAAAGAAACTCCGCGAGGCAAGCGAGAGACAAATTACGATGGCCGAGCTCGATGAGCTCAATAAGGTCGAGGACGTTAAGGACCGAAACGAGCTTCTTTCTAAAATTGGAACGAGTGATTTTAAATGGAGCGTGCAGAGTAAGCTCGCTTCACAGAAAAGGAGAGCTCAGCAGGCAGAGGCGAGAGCAAAGCTTTTGGAGCTTGGACTTGAGGAAGTTCCTTACAGCGAGGTTTACGGGAATAACGGATACGGGAGAAGCGAGCGCGGTTGGATTTATTTAGAAGATATTAAAGCTTATAAGCAAAAAGACGATGAAGAGCTTTTTGCAATAAATCACAACTCGGTTTACTTCTTATATAAAATCTCGGAGGAGCTGCAGGAGGATAAGGCAAAATTCTTTGCGGAGCAGGAAAAGCGAAAACAGGAAGAGGCGTTTAAAAGAACACAGCTTGAGGAGCTTTTCGAGCGTGCCTTTGATATGAGATGTGACTTTTGCAGGAACTTGAGTAAAACCACCATTATGAAAAAGTTCGACAAAATTGTTGCATTCCTTTTCCTTATGGCGGCAGACGATGTCGGCTCGATTCCCGATGCAGAGGAGTTTTGCGACTTTCTTGGAATTGATTTAGACGAGAAGGAAGAAAAGGACGAGCGCATTAAGCTCTCTGAAGTTGAAGAGTCGCTTGGCGGTCTCTCACAGGAAGAGGGCATCTGGCGATATCTTTGCCTCACGTTCTCTGACCGAAAGAACAAAAACTGTATAAATTGGAACAGAAGATATTACAAAAACCACGATTTAGTTATATGGTATGAATTTTTGGTATCTCTCGGATATGATATGTCGGATGAAGAGAAGGCTTTACTCGACGGAACCCACGAGCTTTATGCGAGGGAGGAGTAGAGATATGACAAATGAGAAAACTGTGGCACCTCATCCGTCAGCTGCGCTGACACCTTCCCCTCAAGGGGAAGGCTTTACGGATGAAGCATTTGAGACCATCAACCGCCAAAGGGCAGAGATTGAGAGGCTAAATAAAATTGTTTCAAGTTACGAGAAAAATATCGATTTTAAGGCTGAGTATATTTCGAAGATCCTCGACGGGAAAACGAATTACGATAGGTTAAGAAATATGAGTATTCCGGAGCTTGCGGAGTTTTTAGATGATATGCAGACGGATGCGCTCTTTCTTGAGGGGACTATTAAGGATTTAAAGTATCCGGTGGAATGGGAAGAGTGGCTGCGCGCGGAGGTGGCAAAGGATGAGTAAAATTTGGAGTTTTATAAAACTAACATTGCACCGATTATTTATTGACCCGTGCTATAAGTGCGTGCGAGAGGGAGATTGCGCACTCTTTGACAAACACGGTTATTGTGGTGATTGGACGCTTGATTTTTATGAGGAGCGAGGGGATGAGTGATGAAAGCTGTATTGATTAGTATTCAGCCAAAATGGTGTGAACTGATAGCTTCCGGTAAGAAGACTGTTGATGTTAGAAAAACAAAGCCGAAGATAGATACGCCTTTTAAGGTATATATCTATTGTACACAGGGAAAAGATGTGCTTGCCATTAGTAGATATGACGATAAATCCGCTTTCCTTTGGGATAAATCCGATGTTGACAGATACAATGCCGATATGGTTAGAAACGGAAAAGTCATAGGCGAGTTTATATGCAAAGAGGTTTCAACAACTGCTACAAAATATGGAGTATATCTAATAAACGAGCAAACGACAGTAGGTTTAACAGCGAGAGAAGTTTGCGAATATGGCAACGGCAAACAGGTTTATTTTTGGCATATATCAGACCTCGTTATCTATGATAATCCGAGAGAGTTGAGCGAGTTTTATAAAAAATGCGAAAGATTTGCTTGCGATGGATGTGAGCATTTGAAATATCAGCGTGTTAATGCTGATGAATATGACTACGAATGCGAATTTTTCAATTATCACATTCCAATAACAAGACCGCCTCAGAGTTGGTGTTACGTGGAAGGCGGTGAGGGGTGATATGTCGGTTTGCAAAGAATGCAGATTCTTTGTGCAAGGGAACGGACATAGCGGAATTTGTGAAAAAAGACCGTATGTAAGCACGAGAAGTGGCGGAGTGCAAATGATAAATGGAAAACCAAGAGTTTTGATAGTTAATTGGGCGCGTAAGGCTTGTAAGATGTTCGATAAAAGAGGAGATGCTATATGAAGTGTCCGAAGTGTGGAGGTAAGAGTTGCGTTGTTGATGTGCGAGAAGTGCCGTATGGTGTACGGCGCCGGCGCAGCTGCGAGGAATGCGGATGCAGGTTCAGCACCGTTGAGGTGAGAATAGAAGAATATTTCGCTTTAGTTCGTTTTAAGCGTGCAATTAAAGAGGCGATTGTTAATTTGAAAGCGAGGGACGGTGCGTGAGAGAAATATTGTTCAAGCTATTTTGGCGGTTTAAGTATCGCCACTGGAAGGAGACCCGGCAGAAAAGAAAAGCTTACGAGCGGGATTTTAACAAGTACATAAAAAGTAAGGGGAGATTTTAAATGATTAAAATTAAATTTGACGGAATAAGGAAAAAGGCAAAAATCAAGATTAACGGGGAGTATCCTGTTGTAATGGCGGAGCTCTCAACGATTGTGCAAGTTAGTTTAGAAAGAATAGCAAGGGCAAAAGGGGTAGAAGTGCACGATGAAGTTCGCTTTTTTTACGGATTTCCTGAGGAAACAAAACAATATTGAAGACTGGGGAGAAAATAATGGCGGAGAATAAAGAAAAGGTTGTTTCGCTGTGTGACGATTGCGCGGAGTTTTACAGAGAGGCTTTTGAGGTGAGTGAGCTTGCGCACGGTGTAGGCAGGCGACTTGTTTGCGAGCACTGCGGGCGCAAGAAGTTCGGCCGAAGCTATAAGATTAAAAAGAAGTGATACATATGAGTAAAGAACAAATTTTTCCGGCAATTTTGATTGCGCTTAATATTGGTGCGGCTGTTATGAGTTCTACCGTGCACGATTGGCGCAAGGTTATTTACTGGATAGCAGCTGCGGTTTTAAATGCAGTAGTTGCATTTTAGAATAAATAACACCTCATCCACCGCCGAAGGCGGTCCCCCTTCCCCTCAAGGGGAAGGCAATAAAACCAACAAGGGGAGAGTTTTTAAAATGGCAAGAAAAAAGAAATTACCTGCGGGAATGACACAGAACATGATGTATATTTCCGAGATTGAGGCTGAGGCGAGAAAAAACGGTATGCACTACGGTGAGTTTGTTGCATCGAATAATGCTTCGCTTGCGCATCTGAGCGAAGAGAAGAGAATTAATCAAAAAGCCTGCATCTGCAGAGAGTGCGGCAAAGAGATTGTTTTGGTTCGTGAAAGACAGCGTTTTATTTGTGACGAATGCTTAAAGGAAAGAGAGGGATAAGCTATGACAGATAACGAAAATATAAAGGCTGATGAATTAGTATCACGGCTGCACAAATATTGTTTTCTTTATCAAATGAAAACGGGAGAAAGTTGCGGTTTTACAGACGACGACTTTGAATTTCTGCACGATTTCATCAACCGCCAAAAGGCAGAGATTGAGAGGTTGCGGAGTGCTGATTCATCCCATAAAGATCTTATTGAAAGAATGTATATATATCAACATAAGCTTGTTGATTCAAAAAACGATAAAATAGCGAGATTAAAAGCGGAAAATGAAAGGTTGCGGAGCGTATGCCCTTGCAAAGAGAAGGTCAAAAACGTTACGAAATGTGGGGTCAATCATCTTGATGTTTGTGGCGAGTTTATAAGTAGCGTATCAGAAGAGAGATTAAAGGCGCTTGCGGAGATATTTTTAAAAAAGATTCGAGAGGCAGGTATCCCTCTGACACATGCAAAAGAGCTTGGGCGTGCATTAAAGCAAACTTTTTTAGAAGTGATGGAAGTGAAAGGCGGAGATAAGCTATGAACATACACAAGGCGGTTAAGGTTTTAAAGAAATATCATAACATTTATTATTTTGAGTTAAACGGTGAGCAGTGGATAGGAAACGGTCGCGCGTTTTATGCCGTTCCC
>JAZPZP010000031.1:0-5624 GCA_045544695.1 Eubacteriales bacterium
TTGATACCGCCGTAATAATGTGTCTTGAACATACAGAGTCCGCCATCCTCATAGACCGGATTCTGCTTTAAATGAATACACGGGGCGTCGATATGTGCCGCCGCAATGTGAACACCTTTTTCGATATTTTCTGTACCGATAACCGCAAGAATAAGCGCTTTATCGCGATTATTTACATAAATTTTGTCGCCGGCACGAAGTGCCATACCGCGACGATACTCAATAAATCCGTTCTCACGCGCCTTATCAATTGCGAGCTCAACGCAGTCGCGCTCGGTTTTACCTTCGGTTAAAAATCTCTTATATCCCTCGCTGAAATCGTAAATAGCCATTCTTGTGCTGTCATCCAAATTCTTATAGCCGTTCTCATTTTTGTAGCACAAGCTATCGCGAAGTGCATCAATTCTGCTCTTATCCATTTTACTTCCTCCCTATCAGCTGAAAATCTCATTTAAAATATCCGAAACTTGATATTCAAGCGGTGAATTTTCGCTGTTTTCAATTATATAATCGCACTTTTTCTTGTAAAAATCATTTTTCTGTTGGGCATTTATTCTCGCTCTTGCACGGTCAACACTTATATTATCTCGCGCGACGATGCGACTTAATCTGCATTCATCGGACGCAATGACGCCGATAACCTTGTCGCAAATTTTACTAAGCCCGCTCTCAAAAAGCGCAATCGCATCCACAACGACAAGTTCAACATTCGTGCAATAGCACTCAGAAATCTGTTTTTCTATATTTTCTATAACAAACGGATGCGTGATTCTATTAAGCTTCATAAGGTCGCGGTCATTTGTAAAGACCATAGACGCAAGCTTTTTTCTGTTAATTTCGCCGTTTACTTCAGCCTCGGGAAATTCCTTAAGAATTGCATTTCGCATAGCAACGCTTTTTTCCAGAAGCGTATGGTAAACTTTGTCGGCATCAATCCACAGTCCGTCGTTTTCGCAAATCAGTTTTGAAACATAAGACTTACCACTTCCCGAGCCGCCGGTAACACCTAATATAATCAATAAATCACACTCCTACACGGAAATCCTCGCAAAGCCTGCAGATTTCTGCAATCTGTTGATAACTGCAAGCTCAACACCATCACCCATCTTTGGCTCTCTGGCGTAAATTTTTGAAATTTCCATATCATCAAAACGGCGCAGTGCGTCAAAAAGCTCGCGTGCGAGCGTTTCCGGCTCCTTTTCACTGCCGTATGAAATCACATTCTTACAAACTTTTTTAAAACTTTTCTCTTCCTCATTAAAGCACAAAACTGCACAATCCTCATTTGCAACAAACTCGCAAGCCTTATCCAAAGCTCCGTCCAGAATAAAAACGGGAGCCTTCGGCGCATAGTGGCGATATTTCATTCCCGGCGCTGCAACGACCGTGTCATTTTCGATACTGCGTATAACTGCGGGGTCAACTTCAACCTCACCGAGCACCGATTCGAGCTGGGCCTTTGAAATTCCGCCCGGACGGAGAAGGCGCGGCTTTTCGCGCGTTAAGTCGATAACGGTTGACTCAACACCGACACCCGACTCGCCACCGTCAACAATCGCGGGGATTTTGCCGTTCAAATCGGAATAAACATGCGCAGCACTCGTAGGACTCGGCTTGCCCGAGGTGTTTGCCGACGGTGCTGCAAGCGGACAGTCTGATGCAAAAATCACAGCTCGCGCAACCTTGTGCTCGGGGAAACGAATTCCGACGGTTGAAAGTCCTGCACTCACTTCATCCGGAATAATATCGCGTTTTTTCATAATCATGGTAAGCGGACCGGGCCAGAATTTTTCCGCAAGTGCCATAGCACTATCAGGAATTTCTTCTACAAGCTTTTCAAGCATCGCCATATCGGAAATATGAACGATCAGCGGATTATCCTGCGGTCTGCCTTTAGCTTTAAAAATCTTGGAAACCGCGTTCTTATCAAGCGCATTTGCGGCAAGACCGTATACGGTCTCGGTCGGAATTCCGACAACCTCGCCGTTTTTCAAAAGCTCGGCAGCGCGCGCAATTTTTTCCGCATCTTTTATTAAGTTGTCCACCTTAAGAACTTCGGTTTTCATTGTATGCCTCGTTTTCAAAAATTATTCTTCGCTTGCGCGGAGTTTTTCAGCCTGATCCGCTGTGATGATAGCATCGACCATCTCGTCTAAGTCACCGTCTAAGAACTGCTCAAGCTTATAAAGCGTAAGACCAATACGGTGGTCGGTAACTCTTCCCTGCGGATAGTTATAGGTGCGGATACGCTCACTACGGTCGCCCGTACCGACCTGACTCTTGCGCTCCGCCGCAATTTGCGACATCTGCTCCTGCAGCTGAATATCATATAACTTAGCTTTAAGAAGCTTGATAGCGCGGTCCTTGTTCTTATGCTGACTGCGCTCGTCATCACACTCGACAACAATACCTGTCGGTCGATGAGTAAGTCTTATTGCAGACTCTGTTTTGTTGACATGCTGACCGCCTGCACCGGAAGCTCTGAATGTATCAACATCGACATCTGACATATTAAAATCAACATCAACCTCTTCAGCCTCAGGTAAGACCGCAACGGTAACGGTTGAAGTGTGAATTCTGCCTGAAGATTCAGTATCCGGAACGCGCTGAACGCGATGCACACCGCTTTCGAACTTAAGGCGCGAATATGCACCTGCACCCTCAATGATAAAGCTTATTTCCTTAACGCCGCCGAGCTCGGTTTCGTTTAAATTGAGGATTTCTGTCTTCCAACGGCGCGACTCCGCATACATCGAATACATACGATGGAGGGAATGCGCAAAGAGAGCCGCCTCCTCACCGCCTGCACCGCCGCGAATTTCAACGATAACGTTCTTGTCATCGTTCGGGTCAGTCGGAAGAAGTAAAATTTTAAGCTGCTGCTCGATATTTGCGAGCTCTTCCTTCGCGGTGCTAAACTCCTCCTGTGCAAACTCGCGCATTTCGGGATCAAGCTTACCGTCGAGCATTTCGCGAGCGGCGTTCATATCCTCCTCAACGCGGCGATAATTGCGGTACGCCTCGATAATCGGAGTTAAGTCCTTCTGCTCCTTGAGTAACTTAGCAGCAGCTGCCGGGTCGTTATAAAGATCCGGATCTGCGAGCTGAGTTTCAAGCTCTGTATATTTTTCTTCAAGTAATGCTACCTTTTCAAGCATTTTTGTGTCCTCCCATAAAAGTCTACCTTATATATTAGCATATATTACACTAAATTAAAAGAGAAATTTTAAACCTCAGAAAGCTCTCCCCACTCGTTATAAAGCTCTTCCAAGCGGGCATTTTCTTTTCCCTGCTCCTCCATAAGCTCGGCAATACGCGCATAATCTGCTCCTGCCTCGCTCATAAGGTTTTCAATCTCCGAAAGATGTTCCTCAATTTTCGCAATTTCTCGCTCGAGGTTGGCGATTCGCTTCTCCATATTTTTAGAGCGCACTTTGGGTTTCGGCGCCTCTTTTTCTTTAACGGGTGCAGAATATTTATATATTTCGCGCCGCGCAACATCCGCTCTGTACGCGTCATAACCACCGTCAAAATCCTCAATTTTACCGTTTTCCAGCGCCCAGACGCGGTTGGTAAAGCGATTTAAGAAATATCTGTCATGCGATACGAAAAGAAGCGGCCCGTCAAAGCGATAAATCGCCTCTTCAATCCATTCGCGCGATGTGATGTCCAAATGGTTTGTCGGCTCGTCGAGTATCAAAAAGTTAATTTCACGCGCCATAAGCAGACAAAGAGCCAATCTGCTTCGCTCTCCGCCTGAGAGTGTTTTCACTTTTTCAAAAACATCCTCACCGGTAAAGTCAAACGCAGCTAAGTGATTGCGCGCGGAAGCCGGCGTTACGTTTAGCGCATAAATTACCGTATCAACCAAGTTGCGCTCCTCATCTTCAAATTGAATTACCTGCGGAAGCAGCCCTGCCTTAATCGACGGGCCGAAACGGATTGAGCCGCCATCTGGCTTAATTGCATCGGTAAGAATATTCAAAAACGTCGTCTTACCGCTTCCGTTCAAGCCGACAAGCGCAATCCTGTCGCCGTTTCTCATAGTGAGACTTATATTGTCAAGAATGGTGCGCTCGCCGAATGAGTGGCTTATATCGCGCGTTGAAAAGACCTCGTCACCATGGAACTCGCGTTCTAAAAATCCGCCTCTTAATGTATTCCTGTGCTCCTTCGGCTTCTCGGTCTTGCGGAGGCGCTCAATTCGCCTCTCCATTGCAAATGCACGCACCTGAAGGCGCTTATTACCCATGCCCCAGCCGTGGAGTCGCTCAGCGGCATATTCAAGCTGAGCAATCTTTTTCTGCTCTGCCTCATAGCGCTTTTTTTGTTCTAAATAGCGCGCCTGCTTTTCATCCATATAGTAGCTGTAATTTCCCGGATAAAAGAATATTTCGGTATCTTCAAGCTCAATTATACGCGTTACCGTTCGGTCGATAAAATAACGGTCATGGGAGATTGTAACAACCGTTCCCTCATACTTTGAAAGATAATCCTCAAGCCATTCGACCGCATCAATATCGAGATGGTTTGTCGGTTCGTCGAGCAGTAAAATATCGGTATTCTGCAAAATTGCGCGCGCTAAATTTATGCGCGTTTTCTCACCGCCTGAAAGTTCAGCGAATTTCTGCGCACGCATAGCCTCGGAAATGCCGAGACCGTTTGCAACTTTAGCTACCTGCGTGTCCATTTCATAACCGCCGAAATGCTCGTATTTTGCGGTAAGCTCGCCATATTTTTTAAGCATAGCGTCGTCGCTGTATACTTCCATAAGGCGCTCTAAGTGCTTCATCTGCGCTTCCAGTTCTTCTAAATGTGCATATGCATCGCGCAGAACATCCAGCACGGTGTAGCCCTCGGGATACACGGGTATCTGGTGAATCATACCGACTCGTGCATCGGGAGCTATGTGCACCTCCCCCGCATCGTAGTCGATTTCATCCATAAGTATTTTAAAAAGCGTCGTCTTGCCGCTTCCGTTTTCACCGATAAGTCCCACGCGCTCCCCTCGGTTTATTTCAAAGGAAATATCCTTTAAAATTTCATTCGCGCCGTAGGATTTATATAGCCCTTTAACCGAAATGTCAATCATTTATCTTCCTCGAATGTCTTTTCATCAATTACTTTAGCTGACATACAGCCGATTATCATAGCATATTCGCCCTCTTCGCAAGCGCGGCTTGACGCAATGTCGAGCGGACCGAGCATCGTTTCAGCGGTAAGATGATAAAATCCACCGAATTTCTCGCCGTCAAGCTCCATTTCGCGTCTTTCGCACGAAGCTATTTTACACAAAAGGCGCGTTAGTAAAAACTCTCCGCTGCGATCCTTTTCGTCATCCTCAACCGCAACCATACTTGAATACATTCCATAAGGGAAAATTACCCCCGGAATCGTCTGACTATCTCCTGTAATTTCGCGATATTCGTCTTCATTTTTGAAAAATTCAATCGTCTGCGGAATTAGTGCCACCTGGAAGTGGTAAAGCTTATCAGCCGCAAAGTCAGAAAGCGCGAAAACGCCCATAATGCGCGAGGTGATAAACTGCTTTTCGTCCTCGGTATAGAGAACGCACTTCGCATCTAAAAAATCATCTCCGGCATACGCCTGACCGAGTTTTAGCT
>JAZPZP010000032.1:0-2992 GCA_045544695.1 Eubacteriales bacterium
GTCGGGTGATACTGAAGTGTTTCAGCATATAAAAGCTTTGCTCCTGCTCTGTAACCAAGCACTAAACCGTCAGCGGTAGCACCGTAATGGTTAGATGTCGGGAAGCCCTGATAGTGCATACGACCTGCACCACCTGTTGCGATGATAACGGTTTTAGCCTTAGCAACGAGTAAATCCTTGGTTTCCATATTCATAAGAACTGCACCTGCAGCGTTTCCGTTCTCATCTAAGATAAGCTCGATTGCTGCTGTGAAGTCAATTACCGGAATACCGCGGTTTAAAACTTCATCGCGTAAAGTTCTCATAATCTCAGCGCCGGAATAGTCCTTAGCCGCGTGCATACGCTTACGTGAAGTACCACCGCCGTGGGTTGTTACCATAGTTCCGTCTGCTTCCTTATCGAACTCGACACCGAGCTCATTAAGCCATAAAATAGCTTCAGGTGCATCGCAAACGAGCTTCGAGAGAAGCTCTCTCTTTGCAGCGTAGTGACCGCCGCCGAAAGCATCGACAAAGTGGATTGCCGGAGAGTCATTCGGCTTATCAGCCGCCTGGATACCACCCTCAGCCATCATTGTGTTTGCATCGCCGATACGGAGCTTTGTAACGATCATTACATCAGCGCCCGCCTCATGTGCCTCGATTGCTGCAGATGAGCCTGCACCGCCACCACCGATAATGAGAACGTCTGTCTCATAATCCGGCTTTGATAAATCAACAGAGTCTGCTGTAATTCTGCTGTGTGCCTGGAGCATTTCGCAAAGCTCAACAGGAACCTTGTCGCCCTTATTCGGACCGATTTCAAGAACCTTGAACTGATCCTGTCTATAGTCCGGATGGAACTCAGCGAGCAAGTCCTCCTTCTGCTTTGCGGTCATACGCTCAGGCTCGAGGGCAATATTCTTTTCTCTTGCCGCTTCAACAGCTGCAAGTGATTTCTGGAATTTTTCTGAATACATTTAGCTCGCCTCCTTACTTCTCAATTTCTCTTGTGTTGTAAAGCTCTTTAATTTCATCAATCGGCTTCTGCATAAGAGCTTCGATTAATTCATTAAAGTCGCCGTTTTTAATCTCACGAACGCGGTCCTCAAGATGTCCGCATCCCGGAGCTAAATACTTACCGTTAATTCTGCGGGCAAGCATTGCAACCTGCGGATGAGAAATACCTGCCGGGCAACGCGATGAGCAGACGCCACACATTACGCAGTCAAATGACTCCTCAGCGCACTTCTCAAAGTCGCCGCGCTGAGCGTAAGCGATATACTGCATAACATTAAGTTCCTGAGTACATGCCTTTGTACATGCGTTACAGCCGACACAAGCATAAATTTCAGGATAAAGCTGCATCATAATAGCTTCATTTGTCTGAACCTTCTCAATGTCATAAACCTGCTTGATGAGCGGGAAGAACGGAAGAGTTGCAATATACATATTGTCCTCAACCTTTGTCTGACAAGCGAGACATGCGTGAAGCTCGCGATCGCCCTTAATGCGATAAATTGTAGCACATGCGCCACAGAAACCGTTACGGCATCCGCATCCGCGAACGAGCTGATAGCCTGCATACTCCATAGCGCTCATAATAGTTAAATTTTCAGGCACTTCATATTTCTTTCCGAAAAGAAAAACATTAACCATATTTTCCATTTTATTCACTCCTTTAATACTCATCCGGGAGCTCGTCGAGCTCGTCACAGCGGAATACCGGACCGTCCTTGCAGACATATTTTGCGCCGACATTACATCTTCCGCATTTTCCTACACCGCACTTCATACGAAGCTCAAGTGTTGTATAAACCTGAGTCTTGTCAAAGCCAAGCTCCATAAGACCCGCAAGAGTAAACTTAATCATAATCGGCGGTCCGCAAAGGACAGCGGTTTTATTTGTATCAAAACCCAGTTCCTTAACGTAGTTCGGAACGAAACCAACGTGGCCGTCCCAGCCTTCCTGCGGATTATCGATAGTTAAGTGAACATTAACGCCTGCGTCGTTTGACCATTCATCGATAATTTCCTTATAATCGAGAAGATCATCCTTACTACGTGAACCGTAAACGATATCGATATCGCCGTAGCGGTCACGATAATGACGACAGTAGTTGATAACCGAGCGGAGCGGTGCAAGACCAACACCACCTGCGATAAAGAGCATATTCTTACCTGCAAACGCATCATCAACCGGGAACGGGTTGCCGTACGGTCCGCGGATTGTAATCTGCTGACCTACCTCAGCCTGATGCAACCATTCGGTAACACAGCCGCACTTCTTAATGGAAAATTCCATATACTCGGTATTTGTCGGCGAGGATGTAATTGAGAACATCGCCTCACCAACGCCCGGAATTGAGAGCATTGCACACTGACCTGGTCTGTGGTCAAAAGCCTTTTTACCGTCAGGTGTTACAACGCGGAAAGTTTTAATATCCGGAGTATCAATACGAACATCGGTAATGACACCAATCTTCGGAATTAATGTTTCGTTATTCATTTACTTCTCCTCCGATCTTTTTCATTACCTTAACAATATTCATTGAAATCGGGCACTTTGAAAGGCATCTTCCGCAGCCAACACAGCTGAACATTCCGTCATTATTTTCCGGATAGTAAACGAGCTTGTGCATAAAGCGCTGGCGGAATCTCTCCTTCTGAGTCAAACGGTTATTACCGTGCGCCATCTTTGTAAATTCAGAATACATACAGGAATCCCAGCAACGATAACGGATAACACCCTTACCGGTATTGAAATCCTTAATGTCATAGCACTGGCAGGTCGGGCACACGAAGGTGCATGTACCACAACCGAGGCAAGACTCACTTAGCTCATCCCAAGCGGGTGAATTAAAGAACTTATCAGTCTTTCCGCCTCCGAAAGCGTCTGCCTTTAAATCAGAAAGCGGAAGCTTTGCCATAATTTTTCCTGTTTTATCTTTAATCTTTTCAACTGCGGAATCATCGCAGTTTTCAAAGAAAGCGGTGAGCTTATCGGTAAGCG
>JAZPZP010000033.1:0-3834 GCA_045544695.1 Eubacteriales bacterium
AAAGGGGATGCTGTCTTTCTATTCGGTCTCGCTGTATGTGCTTTTTTTCTCGCTTCTGGGGTACGCATCTGGGGAAAAGAGGGAAAATACACTTAAGCTCTGTATTAAAAAGGCAGCTTTTACTTTCGCTGTTTTTCTTCATAATTTTATTGCCTATTTGAAGCACCACTGTTGTTCCGTCACGAGCGGCAGTAACAGTTTTTGTGTTGCCATCCCACTTAATCACTGCACCAAGCTCATCAAAAATTGTTCGGAGCGGCACCATTGTTCGTCCGTCGATAATCTGCGGCTGAACATCAAATTCAATTATTTTGCCATCAATTCTAACCGTTAGGGTTTCTTTCGCGAATGAAAACCCCGAAAAGCAACTGATAAACAAACTCAACGTAAGAAGAAGAGCAATCTTTTTCATTTTTGTGTCTCCTTTTTTATCGCATATTTCTTACAATTATATATTCTAACACACAAAGCAAAATTTGACAATCCGATTTTCTGCTCATTTTATGGTATTTTCTGCGTTTTTATATGTACTTGACAAAAAGTAAAAGAATGGTATAATTATTAGTGCAAAGTCGAAACTTTGCATAAAAAAACAAATTACGGAGGTAATTAAAATGGTAAAGAAAATAGTTGCTCTCGCACTCGCAGTTGTTATGGTATTTGCTTTCGCTGCTTGTGAAAAGGAGCCGGTTGCTACTGCAGAAAAGCTCGTTATGGGTACTAACGCTGCATTCCCGCCGTACGAATTCGTTGAAGGCGACAAGATCGTTGGTATCGATGCTGAAATCGCAGCTGCTATCGCTGAGAAGCTCGGTATGGAGCTCGAGATCAAGGATATGGCATTCGATTCCCTCATCCCGGCAGTTGCAGGCGGCAGCGTTGATGTAGTTTTAGCTGGTATGACAGTTACCGATGAGCGCAAGGAGTCCGTTAACTTCTCAGATTCTTATGCAACAGGTATCCAGTCTGTCATCGTTAAGGATGACAGCGCTATCGCTACAGTTGATGATGTTACAGGTAAGATCGTAGGCGTTCAGACCGGTACTACAGGCGACATCTACTGCACAGACGATTACGGTGAAGCTAATGTTAAGCGTTTTGACAACGGCGCACTTGCTGTTCAGGCTCTCATTAACGGTCAGGTTGATTGCGTTATCATTGATAACGAGCCGGCTAAGGCATTCGTTGCAGCAAACGACGGTCTTAAGATTCTCGATACCGAGTATGCTGTTGAGGACTACGCTATCGCGCTCAACAAGGAAGACACAGAGTTACTCGAGAAGGTTAACACAGCTCTCGCAGAGCTCAAGGCTGATGGCAAGATCGACGAGATCGTTTCTAAGTACATCAAGGCTGAGTAATTTTATAAGAACATAAAACAGTGAGGGTGGCTCCTGCCACCCTCTTGTTGTAGGAATGAGGAAAAAATGAATTTCATTACATTTGCAAAATGGCTTGAAACCGCACCGCTCTGGATTCAGGGGCTTCCGAAGTGGATTTCTAAATTTATCTACCAGCTCTATCAGACCTTTATCGTTGAGGACCGCTGGAAGTTATTTTTAGACGGTCTTGAAATGACGTTTATCGTTACTGTCGGTGCTCTCCTTCTCGGTGTTATAATTGGTATGGTTGTTGCTATCATCCGTTCCAGCCACGACTTATCCCGCGGTAAGCCGAATTTTATTCTCCGTATATTAAACGGTATCTGTAAGATTTACATAACCGTTCTTCGCGGTACTCCGCTTATGGTTCAGCTCCTTATTATGGGCTTCGTTGTTATGATTCCGAAAACACCGTTTGATACGGTCATGTGTGGTATTATAACGCTTGGAATTAACTCGGGCGCTTATGTTGCTGAGATTGCGCGCTCGGGTATTATGTCAATTCCTGCAGGTCAGATGGAGGCTGGCAGAAGCCTTGGTCTTAACTATGTCCAGACGATGAGTAACATCATCCTTCCGCAGGCATTCAAGAACATCCTCCCTGCCCTCGGTAACGAGCTTATCGCTCTTTTAAAAGAGACTTCTCTTGTTACCACAATCGCGCTTACCGATGTTACAAAAGCTGCTCAGGTCGTTACGAGCCGTACCTATGACGCTTTTGTTCCGTATATAAGTCTTGCCGTTATTTATCTCGTTTTAGTTATGGCGCTCACTAAGCTTTTAGGTATTTTAGAGAGGAGGCTGCGTGCAGGTGATAAGCGTTAAGGGACTCAGAAAATCCTTCGGCGACAATGAAGTTCTCTGCGGTATCAATGAAGAAATCGCAAAGGGCGAAAAGGTCGTTATCATCGGTGCTTCAGGCTCCGGTAAATCAACCTTCCTCCGCTGCTTAAACTTACTCGAGCAGCCGACGGGCGGCGATATTTTATTCGACGGAATCGCAATTACCGATCCGAAGAATGATATAAACAAGCTCCGTCAGAGAATGGGAATGGTGTTCCAGCAGTTTAATCTTTTCCCGCATAAGACGGTTAAGGAAAACATTATGCTCGCACCGGTAAAATTAAAGCTTATGTCAAAGGCTGAAGCGAGTGCTAAGGCGGACTCGCTCCTCGAGCGCGTAGGGCTGCCTGATAAGGCGGACGCCTACCCCGGCCAGCTCTCGGGCGGTCAGCAGCAGAGAATTGCGATAGCGCGCGCTCTTGCTATGAACCCTGAGGTTATGCTCTTTGACGAGCCGACAAGTGCGCTCGACCCTGAGATGGTCGGCGAGGTTTTAGAGATTATGCGCGAACTTGCCGATGAGGGTATGACGATGGTCGTCGTAACCCACGAAATGGGCTTTGCCCGCGAGGTCGCAACGCGCGTACTCTTTATGGACGAGGGTGTTATCGCCGAACAAGGAACACCGGATGAAATCTTTAATAACCCGCAAAACCCGCGCCTCAAGGCATTCTTAGGTAAAGTATTATAAAAAAAGCCACCCGATAGGGTGGCTTTTCAATTTGCAAATCACGCATATTTATGCTATACTTTACCCGAGGTGAGGGTTATGGAAAAGGTTAGAAAAATACTTTTATCAAATTGGACTTTTGCAGTTTTACTTTTTATATATTTAATGATGTTTTTCGCAATTTACCTCTTCTTTGATAATATGTTTTTCTTTGGCTTAGTTGCCTTTCATCAAATTCTACTCGTCTTCCCCTTTATTTACATAGGAATATTGATTATTGCGAAACGACCTTGGCGTGCATTAGTCTTTTTTATTCTTTCCGTTGCGGTTGTGATTTCAAGCTTGCCTGCATATTATGCTGTCAATCGCGCATTTACTCGCGTGGTAATTTTCCCGCTTATTGAAGAACAAGCTCCCAAGCTTATTGAAAAATATGCACCGAATACGCAAGTTCGGCTCTATGGCAAATATAAAATAACAGCACGTAACGGCTACGCAATCATTCAGGATGACAGCGTTTGGTACTATAATTCAGGCGGTGGCGCAACCTCTGCCACGGAAACATATTTAGTCTATTCAAACGGTGAGGTAGAATATGTTACTACGCGCGATTCGCCTGACTATAACAAAACAATCGGGGACTAATCCCCGATTGTTTTTATTTTTCTCTTTCTGCCAGTCTCATTCCCTGTTCTTCTCATCGTGCATCGCGAGGGGTTGGCAAAAGCCTTATTTTATGCTATACTGCACTTGAGGTGGAGAGTTATGAAAAAAGCCATTATTCCTTTACTTTTGGTTCTTTGTCCTTTTATCATCTATATTCCTGTTATTACATGGGCATTTTATACGCTCGAAATGTTCTATTTTGTTATACTTGTATATACCACTCCTTTTGTACTAGGGTATGCTATATTTTTACTGGTAAAAAAACGACCGATT
>JAZPZP010000034.1:0-4202 GCA_045544695.1 Eubacteriales bacterium
CGGCGATCCCCATCACCTCTCTGCTCAGGACCACGCGAGAGCTGAGATAAGCATAGGACCGGAACATTGAGTTCCTTTGCCATAATCTTAAGTGAGCGCGAAATCTCGGAAACTTCCTGAACGCGGTTATCCGAGCGGCGACCTGTTGACATAAGCTGAAGGTAGTCGATAACAATCATACCGAGCTCATCGCCTAAACGGCGACATTTTGCCTTCATTTCGGGAACGGTGATACCGGAGGTATCATCGAGATAAATTTTCATACTTGAAAGCCCACTTGATGCGTGAGCAATTGAAACCCACTCATCCTCGCCGAGTAGACCTGTCTGCAATTTCTTTGAATCAACAAAAGATTCGCTTGAAATAAGACGCATCGCGAGCTGCTCGTTCGACATTTCGAGTGAAAAAATAACAACAGCCTTCTCGCCGTTTCGAGCTGCATTTACCGCAAAGTTGAGCGCAGCTGAGGTTTTACCCATACCGGGGCGCGCCGCAAGAAGCACGAGGTCTGAATCCTTAAAGCCATTTAAAAAACTGTCAATTCCATAAAAGCCGCTCGGCATTCCTGGAATCTTGCCCTGGTTTTTCGCAAGCTCACCTAATTTATCATAAACATCCATAAGAACGCTTGAAATGCTCGCAAGGCCCTTGTGTTCTTTGGAATTGCGAACAGCATAAACCTTCTGCTCTGCAAGCTCAACAAGCTCCTCAGCTTCACCTTCGCCGCTTATTACCATATCTGAAATTTCGCTTGTCGCTTCACCAAGCGCACGAAGAAGAGCTTTATCTTTAACAATTTTAACGTAGAGATTAACATTTGCCGCGGTCGGAGTAACCTCCATAAGCTCGAAGAAATACTTTCTTCCTCCCGCTGCATCCGCAAGTCCGCGCACAGCAAGCTGATCGAGTACGGTAACCGCATCGATCGTCTGATTAAGAGTCGACATTGAATAAATCGTCTCAAAAATATGGCGGTTCTGCGTCATGAAGAAATCCTCCGGACGCAGAATTTCAATTACATCGGAAATACAGCGCGAATCAATAAGCATCGCACCGAGCACAGCTTGCTCCGCCTCAATACTGTGCGGAAGCTGGCGGCTTAAAAGTTCATCCATACTATGCCTCTTTCACCGTTACAAAAATAGTACCGGAAACATCATTATAAAGCTTTGCGCGAAGCTCATAGGTTCCGAAAGCCTTGATATTTTCATTCATAACAATCTTGTGGCGGTCAATTTCAACATTGAACTGCGCCTTCAGTGCATCAGAAACCTCAGAGGTTGTGACCGAGCCGAAGAGACGGCCGCCCGTACCTGCCTTTGCAGAAATTACAACCATACAGCTTTTTAACTTTTCAGCAAGTTCCTGAGCTGCTGCCTTTTCTCTTGCAATGCGAGCTTCCTCAGCTGCCTGTTTCTGCTTCATAACATTTAAATTATCTGCACTCGCTTCAACAGCAAGTTTCTTCGGGAAAAGAAAGTTTCTTGCGTATCCGTCTGATACATTGATAAGCTGACCTTTCTTGCCCTGACCTTTAACATCTGCCTGTAAAATTACCTTCATTTTAAATTACCTCCATCTATTCTTCATCCACAACCGAATCGATTGCGGTCATAAGTTCATCTAAAACTTCCTTCATACTCTTATCGCGAATCTGCGCGCCGGCAGTAGCAAGATGTCCTCCTCCGCCGAGCTTTTCAAGAATAATCTGAACATTAATATTACCGAGTGAGCGCGCCGAAATATAAACGCATCCGCTCTCCTCATAAATAACAAATGACGCCTGAACCTTTGTAATACTAAGCAATTCATCCGCTGCACTTGCCGCGGTAACGCGGTCGGACACACCGTCATATGCTGCAATCGCAACGCAATTTTTATAAATTTCAGCACCCTTTACAATCTGCGCGCGACGAACATAAGAATCCAGATCGTTCTGCAGAAGTCTTTTAACCGCAACGGTATCCGCACCTGCACGACGCAGAAGTGCCGCCGCCTCAAAAGTTCTTACGCCGGTTTTCATTGTAAAGTTCTTAGTGTCAAGCGTTATACCCGCAAGAAGCGCCTCTGCCTCACATCGAAGCAAATCTCGTGTTTCTACAACATATTGTAAAAGCTCGGTTACAAGCTCACTTGCCGAAGATGAATACGGCTCATGGAAATTAAGAAGCGCGTTCTCGATGTATTCTGCACCTCTTCTGTGGTGGTCAACAATTGCGAGCTTACTTACCGACTCCAAAAGCGACTGAGACTCAACATACTTCGGGTTGTTCGTATCGACAACGACAAGAAGTGTATCGCGGTCCGCCTCTACAAGCGCATCCTCCGGAGTTATAAAAACATCCTCGTAGTACGAATCTTTGGTAATCATTTTGCAAAGCGTTTCAGCGCTGTTTTCGCGTGAGCGCAAAACGATATTTCCGCGCTTACCCATCTTTCGAGCAATTGCAAGAATACCGACGGAAGCGCCAATACAGTCGTTATCCGCATTCTGGTGGCCCATAACCAAAATATTTGACGCATCCTTTATAAGCTCGGAAAGTGCTGTAGCCATAACGCGCGCTTTAACCTTTGTACGCTTTTCGATGCTCTCGCTTCTGCCGCCGTAGAAATCAAACTGAATGGCGTTTCTGATAACCGCCTGGTCACCACCGCGAGAAAGCGACATTTCAATAGCAAGGCGCGCATTTTTATAATTCTCGTAGAAGCTCGCGCCATCTTTACCGATGCCGATACTGAGTGTCGCGTGGATACCGTTACTGCTCACTACCTCGCGCACCGCGTCTAACAGATTGAAGCGAGCCGCGCGGTACTTTTCAAAATACTTGTTCTGGAAAATAAAAATATATCTGTCTCGCTCGGATTTAATTATAATACCCTCGGTAGGCTCAATCCATTTAGCAATCTTTTCATCAATAGCTGCGAGAATTGCGTTTCTTCCCGAATCGTCAACTCCGTTTAGTAATTCATCAAAGTTGTCAATCATTAAAATTGAAACGATCTGACTTGTATCGGAAAGCTCATTCTGTGTTTTTCTGAGCTCAGAATTTTCGATAAAATAGAGCGTTGCAAGTACATCACCGCCGCGTTTAAGCTCAGGGCGGACAATGTTGCCAAAAACGACAAAGCTTCTTTCTCCAACCTTAACATCCTGCGGATATTCGCGTTTACCCTCAGCGAGCCAATTGAGCGTAAAATTCGGAAGTGCATCCTTAAGATGCGTTTCAAAAACGCGCTCGTGAAGATCAGTAAGGTTTAAAAACTCGTCATTAGACCAAATAATTTCGTCGCTGTTTATCTTGACAATCGCCATCGGAAACGGGAAATTCAGAAGCGAATCCTTCGTTGCGGCGTCGACGTCATTCATCATATTTTCAACATAAGAAACAATCTCACGGTTTCGCTTTAAAACGGTGTGACGAAATTGCAGATAAACGAGTAAAACCGCAACAAGTTCAGCTATTGCAAGCCACGGTGAAATAAAAAATGAGGAGAGCGCAAACAAAACGAGCATAACGAAACAGAGCCTGAATCTCGGCTCAATCATACGCATAAAACGCTTATTCATTGCTATCCCTCCTTAGTATTAGTAGTATATCAAATTTTTTTGTGTAGTGCAAGTGTGTAAGAAATGAGAGTTACAGCCAAAACGATCCAAAGCTCAAGGCTGTAGTCAAAAGTTATGTAATTCATCGCGTTATAGACAAAATGAAGAGCAATACCCGGCATGATACTTTTTGTTTTATATCGAAGAAGCGCGAGTAAGAGACCCATAACCAGAGCATAGCCCATGTGAACAGGGTTAACGTGTGCTATCGCAAAAAGAATTGATGTAACTATAATCGCTATCCAATCAGTGCTGAGTCGTTCAATTGCGCGGTAGAGCGCACCGCGAAAAACAATTTCCTCAATGAGCGGTGCAACAAAAACTGAAACTAAAAGAATCAGCCACATATTGTCGCCCATAAGGTTATCAATATGCTGTGCGTACTCATCGATTGCCGAAGTTCCGCTTAAAAAGTAGTTTATAACCACCTGTGAAATAAGCCAGAAGCCAACACCTGAAACTCCTGCAAAGAAAGTACTTCTAAGCGTTGCACTCTCGAATGCTATGTATTTTTTAAACTTACCGCCACGCGCATAAATAATTACCGAAAAGAGCGCAATTACAACTAAATTTGCAACGAGTACCCGGAGTAGCG
>JAZPZP010000035.1:0-18249 GCA_045544695.1 Eubacteriales bacterium
ATGTATAACAGAATGCTCGGTGGCATTGGTGCTAAAGGCTCATTAAAGCACAGCTTTAATGCTGTTGGAAAGTGTGTTGTCTGGTATGTTTGCTGCACAGAGATTGGTATTTTCCGCTATTATTTGCGTCATGGAAAGCGCGATAAATGTGAAGAAATCATCCGCGATGCAATTGATTATGCAATGACTGATGAGTGCTATATGATTGAGCGATTCCACGAGGATAATCCGTATTTCATCCCGTGGTCACCGAATGCATCAGCAAACGGAAGACTTATGACAATGCTAATTAACTTCTACGCTGACTAAAAACAAAAAGCCTTGGTTTAAAACCAAGGCTTTTTTCTATTTAATTCCTATGTCGCGGCGTTTGTGAAGGTCGGTAAAATCAATCTTCTCGGTAGCCGCATACGCGGTTTTGATTGCGTCGTCAAGAGTTGCACCCATACCGGTAACACCAAGTACTCGACCACCTGCGGTCTTTAACATTCCACAGCAATCAGCGAGCTTAGTGCCTGCGTGGAACACGGTTACGTTCGGAAGCGCTTCCGCATCCTGAACACCGGTAATCGTATATCCACTCTGATAGCTCTTCGGATATCCGCCGCTTGCAAGAACAACACAGCAAGCTGCTTCTTCCTTCCACTCGATGTTAATTTCATCGAGCTTCTCATCGATAATCGCGTTCATAATGTCGACTAAATCTGTCTTGAGTCTCGGAAGAACTGCCTGAGTTTCAGGGTCACCAAAGCGAGCGTTATACTCGATTACCTTCGGACCGTCTTTTGTTATCATAAGACCGAAGTAAAGAACTCCCTTAAACGGTCTTCCCATCTTAGCCATACCGTCAATCGTCGGGCGGAAGATTTTCTCCATACATTCTTTCGCCAAAGCATCATCATAAATTCTGCTCGGTGAGAACGCGCCCATACCGCCGGTATTCGGGCCTTCATCGTGATCATAAGCTCTCTTATGGTCCTGCGCCGACGGCATCGGAGAAATGTTCTTACCGTCTGTAAAGCAAAGGACTGAAACCTCAGGGCCCTCTAAGTATTCCTCAATTACAACTCGAGCACCTGCATCGCCAAAAGCTTTATCCAAAATAGCATCTTTAATTGCCTGGACTGCAGTTTCCTCATCCATTGCAACGGTAACGCCCTTGCCGAGTGCCAATCCGTCTGCTTTAATTACAATCGGAGCACCGTTTTCACGAACGTAGGCGATAGCTTCGTCCGCATCGGTAAATACAGCGTACTTCGCAGTCGGAACATTGCAATTAATCATAAGTTCCTTCGCAAAGCTCTTGCTACCCTCGATTATTGCGGCGTTGGCATAAGGTCCAAATGCACGGATTCCCTCTTTTTCGAGTGCGTCAACCATACCCAGAACGAGCGGATCATCAGGCGCTACCATAACGAGGTCGGGTTTGTTTTCCTTTGCGAATTTAACCATAGCGTCAACATCCGTTGCCTTAATCGGAACGCACTCGGCAATATTTGCGATACCGCCGTTACCCGGAGCGCACCAGATTTTTTCTACATTCGGATTCTGCGCTATTTTCCAAGCGATAGCGTGCTCACGGCCGCCACCGCCGACAATTAATATCTTCATATTAAATCTCCTAATTAGTGCTTGAAGTGACGTGTGCCGGTGAATACCATTGCGATACCGTACTCATCACAAGCCTTAATGCTGTCCTCATCACGGACTGAGCCGCCCGGCTGGATAATTGCAGTAATTCCTGCCTCGTGAGCCGCCTTAACGCAGTCATCAAACGGGAAGAATGCATCAGATGCCATAACAGAACCCTTAGCCTTATCCCCTGCATACTTGATAGCAAGTTCAAGCGCTGTGATACGGTTAGTTTGTCCCGGTCCAACGCCAACAGTTGCATTGTCCTTAACTAATACGATACCGTTAGACTTTGTGTGCTTAACAACGGTCATACCGAACTTCATTGTTTCAAGCTCTTCAGCAGTAGGAGCTCTCTTTGTTACAACCTTGAAGTTCTCTTCGTTATAAAGCTCGCAGTTTAAGTTCTGAACGAGAAGTCCACCTGCTACCTTCTTATAGTCATACATCTTCGGAGTATTCTTGAGTGATACAGCCGGAAGCTCGAGGAGACGGATGTTCTTCTTCTTTGTTAAAATCTCAAGTGCATCAGCGGTAAAGCTCGGTGCAATAATAATTTCAAGGAAGATTTTAGCAAGCTCTTCAGCGGTCTTTGCATCACACTCGCGGTTGAGCGCTACGATACCGCCAAAAATTGATACCGGATCAGCTTCATATGCTCTGATATAAGCATCATAAATATTCTCACCGATACCTACGCCGCATGGATTAGCGTGCTTAACAGCAACTGCACACGGAACATCAAATTCCTTAACGAGGTCGAGCGCACCGTTTGCGTCGTTGATGTTATTATATGATAATTCCTTGCCGTGGAGCTGCTTTGCAGCGGCAAGAGTTCCCTCGAAATGACCGATTTCTTTATAGAAAACAGCCTCCTGATGCGGATTTTCTCCGTAACGGAGATCCTGAGCCTTCTCAAATGTCGGGGTGTAAACATCAGGTAAACCAAGACCTAACTGGTCGCGGAGGTAATTTGAAATTAAAGAATCATAGCTTGCGGTATGCTCAAATACCTTGTAAGCGAGGTGACGCTTTGTATCTAATGTGACGCCGCCATTTTCAAGCTCGTCAAGCACCTTAGAATAGTCTGCCGGGTCAACGACAACGGATACATCCTGCCAGTTCTTAGCAGCTGCACGAATCATTGTCGGGCCGCCGATATCGATATTCTCGATAGCTTCCTCAAACTTTGTTCCCTCTTTTAAGATAGTTGCCTTGAACGGATACAAGTTGATTGCAACAACGTCAACTAAAGTAACGCCTAAATCCTCAACCTGCTTCATATGCTCAGGATTGTCACGCATTGCAAGGATACCTGCGTGAACGAGCGGATGCATTGTTTTAACACGTCCGTCCAAGCATTCCGGGAAACCTGTTACCTCAGAAATACCTGTGACCTTAATACCTGCCTCGCGGAGCGCCTTAGCTGTACCGCCTGTTGAGACGATTTCAAAGCCGTGCTTCTCAAGACCCTTAGCGAAGTCGACAATTCCTGTCTTATCGGAAACGCTGAGTATTGCTCTTCTTTTCATATCTTAAAACCTCCAAAATTATTCTGAAATTACAACTTTACCGTCAACTACAGAAACCTTACCGTCACAGCAGAGGCTGAGTGCCTTCGGTAATATCTGCCACTCGCACTGCTCCATAACCCTGCGCTGTAAAACCTCAGGTGTATCGCCCTCTAAAATGGGCGCTGACTTCTGCATAATAATCGGGCCGCCGTCTGTTATCTCACTGACGAAATGAACGGTTGCTCCGGTTAATTTTACGCCGTAATCGAGCGCTGCGCGGTGAACACGAAGTCCGTAAAATCCGTCGCCACAAAAGCTTGGAATGAGTGACGGATGAACGTTGAGCACGCGATTTTCATAAGTTTTGCAAAACTTGGGAGATAAAATATACATAAAGCCCGCAAGCACGATTAAATCAGCCTTTACTTCAGCTAAAGTATTGAGAATTGCATCTGTATATTCATCTCGTGACGGGTATTCCTTTTTAGGAACGACATAAGTCGGAATGTTCGCATTTTTTGCACGAGTGAGCGCGTAAGCATCATCATTTGATGAAATTACTGCGCAGAGTTCGCCGTTCGGTATATCGCCTTTTGCCTTGGCATCGATTATAGCCTGAAGGTTCGAGCCGCCGCCCGATACCAAAATCGCTACCCTTAACATAACTCAATACCCTTCTCGCCGCTTATAACCTCACCTAAAACGCAAACCTGCTCACCGCAATCGCGGAGAATTGTCATAGCGCGGTCTGCATCGTTCTTATCAACTGCAAGAACGAGAGAAATGCCCATATTGAAGGTGTTGTACATATCTCTTGTCGGGATATCTCCTGTCTTCTGAAGGAGGCCGAAAATCGGCGGTACAATATATGCCTTTGAGTCAATCTTTGCGCGAACACCCTCTGGGAGCATACGCGGAATATTCTCATAGAAGCCGCCGCCTGTGATATTGGAAATACCCTTTACTTTAACCTGACTTGTTAAAGTATTGAGAGATTTTACATAAATTCTTGTCGGACGGAGAAGCTCCTCACCAAGAGTGCAACCAAGCTCGTCGATATGCTTGTCTAACACTTCGCGCTTCATCTCGAATGTGTGACGAACGAGTGAGAATCCGTTTGAATGTAAGCCGCTTGATGCAACGCCGAGGAGAACATCTCCCTCTTTAATGTTCTTACCGTCGATAACGTCGTCGAAGTCGACCATACCGACAGAGAAGCCTGCTACATCGTACTCGCCTACCGGATAAAATCCCGGCATTTCAGCTGTTTCACCGCCAATGAGAGCAGCGCCTGACTGGCGGCAACCCTCAGCAATACCTGAAACAATTTTCTCAACAAGCTCCGGAATGTTCTTACCAAGAGCTAAGTAATCAAGGAAGAAAAGCGGTTTTGCACCTGAGCACGCAATGTCGTTAACGCACATCGCAACGCAGTCGATACCGATTGTATCGTGCTTGTCTAAAATAAACGCAAGATTAAGCTTTGTTCCGACACCGTCGGTACCCGATACGAATACCGGTCTCTTCATTCCAGCAATGTCCGGCGCATAAAGACCACCGAAGCCGCCTATTCCGCTTAACACTCCACTATTGTATGTGCTCTCTACATGAGATTTAATGAGTTCTACTGCTTTGTAACCTGCGGTTACATCAACACCGGCTTTTTTATAACTTTCACTTCTGCTATCTTTCATTGTTAGCTGCGCTCCCCTCAAATTCGATTTCATTTAAGCTGTCCGGAACATCGATTGCATAGTCGCCTGTAAAGCACGCATGGCAGAAGCCGACTTTAAGGCCCTCAACGGTTTCCGGTAAATCTTCAACACGCAGGTAATCAAGTGAATCAGCACCGATTATCTCGCGAATTTCCTCAATTGAACGATTGTGTGCAATAAGCACATTTCTATCCGGCACATCTGTACCGAAGAAACACGGATGTAAAAACGGAGGTGATGAAATTCTCATATGAACCTCGGTTGCACCTGCCTCGCGAAGTAAGTTAACGATTCGCGCACAAGTTGTTCCGCGGACAATCGAATCGTCAACCATAATAACACGCTTGCCCTTGACAACAGCTGAGAGTGCATTTAATTTGATACGCACCGCTCTCTGACGCTGACCCTGAGATGGCTGGATAAAGGTTCTTCCGATGTATCGGTTCTTAACAAGACCAACACCGTACGGAATTCCGGATTCCTGCGAAAATCCAAGTGCCGCTGAAAGTCCCGAATCAGGAACACCGATTACGATATCCGCTTCATTTTTATTCTGCTTAGCAAGACATTTACCGGCAGCGATACGGGAAAGGTCAACGGAAACGCCATCTATAATACTGTCAGGTCTTGCAAAGTAAACATATTCAAAAATACAAAGTGACTCGCGAGCCTTTATTCCGCAACTCATAGAGTTAATTCTACCGTCCTCAACGACGACGATTTCACCCGGGTTAATATCACGGATAAATTCAGCCCCGATTGCATCAAACGCACAGCTCTCAGACGCGAACACAACCGTCTTTCCCATTCTGCCCATACAGAGTGGCTTAAAGCCATTCGGGTCACGCGCTGCAATCATCTTTTTGTGGCTCATAAGAACAAAAGAATACGCTCCGCGAAGATGCTGCATTGCACATTTAACCGCATCCTCAAGAGTATCCTGAGACATACGCTCACGAACTACCATAAATGTAATTACCTCGGCGTCGTTGCCTGTATGGAAAATTCCGCCACGGCGCTCGACATCACGACGAAGATCATTTGCGTTTATAAGGTTACCGTTATATGAAATTGCAAGGTCACCGTAAATGTGGCTTAGCACAATCGGCTGAGCGTTAACGCGATGAGCAAGAGCCTTTGTTGAATAACGCACATGACCAAGCGCCATATTTCCGACTAAATTTGAAAGCGCCTTCTCATTAAATACATCGGGAACTAAGCCGGAATCCTTATGGAATACAATTTTACTGCCGTTAGATGTTGCGATACCGCATGACTGCTGACCGCGATGCTGAAGAGCATAGAGTGCGTTATATGTCTCTCCCGCCGCATTGATATGCTCATCCTCAGCTGTTACAATTCCGAACACACCGCATTCCTCATGAAGCTTATCCATCATTCCGTATGAAACCTTAGAAACTTTATACTTCATAAAGCATCACTACTTCCTTTCATAATTATGTTGCACAAAAAGGGCCGCAAAGCAGCCCTCTTATGATTATTTATTAAGCTCTGCAGCTATTTTAGCGTCCTTCTCTAAAACTGCTGCACTGTCCTTTGCGCGCTTTTCATCAAGCTTTGCAGCAAGGACCTTATCTTCAACCGCGATAATCTGGGCAGCAAGAAGCGCTGCATTTGCTCCGCCGTTTATCGCAACGGTAGCAACCGGAATACCGGTCGGCATCTGCACGGTTGAAAGGAGCGCATCCATTCCGTCAAGATTCGATGACTTGCATGGAATGCCGATAACCGGAATTGTCGTGTTAGCAGCAATAGCGCCTGCAAGATGTGCCGCCATACCTGCTGCCGCAATGATAGCTCCAAAGCCATTTTCACGCGCATTTTTCGAGAAAATTCGAGCTTCCTCGGGAGTTCTGTGTGCCGAATAGATATGCACCTCAAACGGAACGCCGAGTGCATCTAACATATCGGTAGCTTTTTTGATAATAGGTAAGTCGCTGTCGCTTCCCATAACAATTCCGACTTTTTTCATATTTTTCCTCCTTGTCAAATAAAAAAGGCGCACTTAACTCATGTTTCGGGAGTTAAATGTGCCCAGACGGACGGCTAAACCGGGGGGGTAATTCCCCGAAGTTTTCTCCGCTCCCCGTGGTGCTCCACATTATCCGTCAGTCGCAGAGAAAATCTTATAAAATTTCTGTGTTAATTATACCATAGAAAATCCGCTTGTGTCAAGGCAGATTGCGCCAATTTTCGCAATATTTTTATGTGCTTTCCCGCACAGATTCTTACTCGCGACAATATAATAAAAAAGAAAGGAGAGATGTTATTTGGCTATGGACACAAAGAAAACCTTTGCAATTGTCGGCGGAGATGCGCGCCAATGCTATTTAGCAGAGCTTCTCGCTTCCGACGGACACGAAGTTTACGCCTTTGCTCTCGAAAAACACACCTTTAATTCAGAGATAATCCGTCCCGACAGCCTAAAAGAGCTTAACCGCCGCTTCGATGCAGTTATTCTCCCCCTGCCGATTGAAACTGAGCCCGGAGTATTAAACGCTCCGTTTTCGATAAATTCTTACTTAATTTCAGATATTTTCTCACTCTTCCCCGTTGGACAAATGGTAGTCGGTGGTAAGATTGAGCATTCTTTATTTGAAAAAGCCGGTAGGAGCGGAATTGCACTATTCGATTATTTAGAACGCGAAGAATTTTCCGTCTCAAACGCGATTCCGTCAGCAGAGGGCGCGATTCAGATTGCGATGGAAGAGCTACCTATTACCCTACACGATGCAAAGTGTCTTATATTAGGTTTCGGGCGAATTGGAAAGCTGCTCGCTCACTATCTTAAAGCGTTCGGTGGTGAGGTTTCCGTTTCCGCACGAAAATACTCCGACCTCGCCTGGATTTCCGCATATGGATACACCCCTCTTAACACGCACAAATTAAAGGGCTCTCTTTACGATTTTGACATCATTTTCAACACGATTCCCGCCGAGGTATTAAACGCAGAATTGCTTACGGAAATAAAGGATTCATGTTTAGTTCTTGACCTCGCGTCAAAACCCGGTGGCATTGATTTCGCAACTGCAAAAAAGCTCGGAATAAAAACGATCTGGGCGCTCGCACTTCCCGCAAAAGCCGCCCCTGTTACCGCAGGTAAAATAATACAGAAAACTATATATAATATTATCGATGAATGGGGGTATAAAGCTTGAAAATCGGATTTGCACTCTGCGGTTCTTTTTGTACTTTTTCAAAAGTAATTCCGCAGATTGAAGTTTTAAAAAACGCAGGCTATGACATTCTTCCAATTATGTCCCCCATAGCTTATTCAACCGATACACGTTTCGGAAAAGCATCGGATTTTATTGCACAAATCGAGAGTATTTGCGGCTGTAAAATTATTAAAACGATACCAGAGGCCGAACCTATTGGTCCAAAGAAATTACTCGATGCTCTAATCATCGCGCCTGCTACCGGAAACACGGTTGCAAAGCTCGCCTCAGGTGTTACTGACACTTCGGTTACAATGGCAGCTAAAGCGCATCTTCGAAACGCTCGACCGCTCATAATTGCGGTTTCAACAAACGATGCACTTGCAATAAATTACAAGAACATCGGCTTACTTTCCGCAGTTAAAAACATATACTTTGTCCCATATGGACAGGATGACGCTGAGGGTAAGCCAACCTCTCTCGTTGCTCACATGGAGGATATTCCAGAAACGCTTAAATTTGCATTAAATGACATACAAATCCAGCCGATTATAAAATAAAAAGAGTACCCGTAATGGGTACTCTTTTTTATGGTTTTTCAAGTCCGTGCATAAAGCCGCCCTGCTTTTTCGAGCAAACATCCCCTGCTATCAGCTTATTCTTATAAACCAACATATTGAGCGACACCTCGCTTTCATTGGGATAATTTTTTATGTCGTATGTATATTTCATAACGCGCTTTCCCTTGTATTTTTCGAGGTCAAACCCCTGTGACAGCTGGATTTCGTTATACTTTTTGTAAACCTCGTCAAATTCATATGGAATCTGCACCTCGCAGAATTCAGATACCTCTGCCTCCCAGCCTAGCTTATTAATGAGCTCGCTACGCACTCCCTCTTCACTCATTTTAACATCTTCAACTATAACTCCCGATTTCTCAAAAACCATTGTGGTTTTTGCTTCATTTCCATAAAAGCAGAACACGCAAATCACTGCGAGAATCGCAAATGCTGCACCTATTATCTTCTTTTTGGATAGCTTTGTCGTCATAACTAACATTGTTTTTTCTCCCTCCGTTCAAAGATAGCTTATTCACGCGTTTTAAAGAATATGACTGTACATTAAAATTTAACAATTTTCTTCTTATTATTATGTTGACTCATACGCAATAAAATGTTAAAATATTTAGATAGATTTTATGATGTAAGGATATACTTTTATGTGGATTGCAAATGATTGGAAAGACTATGAAATTTTAGATTGCGGCGACGGCGAAAAGCTTGAGCGCTGGGGTGACTATTTTCTCGTCCGTCCCGACCCTCAGGCTATCTGGCAGACGCCGCGAAAGAATAAGAAGTGGTTTTCACCTGACGGCAGCTATGCGCGTTCATCTACCGGCGGCGGTAAGTGGACAAACCGTTCCCTTCCGGACAACTGGAAAGTTTCTTACAAGGAACTTACTTTCCGCATTAAACCGATGAATTTTAAACACACGGGCCTTTTCCCCGAGCAGGCTGCAAACTGGGATTTTATGATGGATAAAATCAGAAATGCAGGCAGACCGATAAGTGTTTTAAACCTTTTCGCGTACACCGGCGGTGCTACTGTTGCGTGCGCTAAGGCGGGCGCTACTGTTTGCCATGTTGATGCAGCTAAGGGTATGGTAGCGTGGGCTAAGGAAAACGCTCAGGTATCAGGTCTTTCTGATGCTCCGATTCGTTGGATTGTCGATGACTGCGTTAAGTTTGTAGAGCGTGAAATCAGAAGAGGAAGAAAATACGACGCGATTATTATGGACCCTCCCTCCTACGGAAGAGGTCCGTCCGGCGAAATTTGGAAGCTTGAAGAAAAGCTCTATCCGTTCGTATCTCTCTGCAGTGAAGTGCTCTCGGACGATCCGCTTTTCGTTTTAATTAATTCATACACTACCGGTCTTGCTCCGAGTGTTTTGCGCTATATTTCAGAAACGATTTTCACTCCGCGCTTTGGTGGCACTTGTGAATACGCAGAGCTTGGCCTTCCGGTTACTGATACCGGTTTAAATCTCCCCTGCGGTGCAACCTCGCGTTGGCACCGATGAAAGGAACTTTTTAATGGATAATCCGATTCTTAAATGTGAAGAGCTTAATTTCTCCTATAATGAAGGAAACTTAACGCTCGACAATGTTAATTTAGAAATACCTAAAGGTCAATACGTCGCTCTCTTAGGTCATAACGGCTCGGGTAAATCCACTTTACTTAAGCATTTTAACGCGATTTTGCTTCCATCTGGCGGCCGCGTTTTCGTCTCGGGTATGGATACTTCGGATGAAGAGCTTCTCTATAAAATCCGCCGCACCTGCGGTATGGTTTTCCAGAATCCCGATAACCAGATTGTTGCAACGATTACCGAAGAGGACGTTGCTTTCGGACCGGAAAATTTAGGCATTCCGCAGGAAGAGCTTCGAAAGCGCGTTGACTCGGCGCTCAAAACTGTCGGTATGTATGAATTTCGTGAGCACGCGCCGCACATGCTCTCAGGCGGTCAGAAGCAGCGCATTGCAATTGCAGGAATAATCGCTATGCGCCCTAAATGTATTGTTTTAGATGAGCCGACCGCAATGCTCGACCCTATCGGTCGCCGCGATGTTCTTGAGACAATCAAAAAATTAAATCGTGACGAGGGCATTACCATTTTACTAATTACTCATCATATGGAAGAAGCGGTTTCAGCTGACCGCGTTCTCGTTCTTGATTCAGGCAAAATTGTGCTTGAAGGAACACCTGAGGAAATTTTCTCATCCGTTGAAAAGTTATATTCGCTCGGTCTTACCGTTCCGCAAACGGTAGAGCTTTTATGGAAACTCAAAGAACAGGGGCTCCCTGTTTCTATCGACGCTCTCACTATCGACGCGTGTGCTGAGGAGATAAAAAGAGCTCTGGAGGAAAAAAGTGGAACACATAATTGAAGTTAAAAACCTATCACACACATATAGCTTTGATACTCCTTTTGAGCATATTGCGCTTGAAAATATGAATTTCAATGTAAATCGCGGTGAAATTCTCGGTATTATCGGGCACACCGGCTCTGGTAAATCAACGCTCATACAGCATTTAAACGGTCTTTTACGCCCGACGAGCGGCGAGGTTTTATTCAATGGTCGCGACATTTGGTCAGACAAGGCTTTTACTCGCGAAGTGCGCTTTCGCGTAGGTCTTGTTTTCCAGTACCCGGAATATCAGCTTTTCGAGGAAACCGTTGAGCGCGATATCGCATTCGGTCCGACTAATATGGGACTTTCACCCGATGAAGTAAAGACGCGTGTTCTTGAAGCGGCAAAAAGTGTCGGCCTTAAGGAAAAGCACCTTTCAAAATCCCCTTTCGAATTATCCGGCGGTCAGAAAAGACGAGTTGCGCTCGCAGGCGTTATCTCAATGCGTCCCGAAGTTCTTATTTTAGACGAGCCTACCGCAGGTCTTGATCCGCAAGGCAGAGCTGAAATTTTAAGCTATATCAAGAATTACAATAAAGAAACCGGCGCTACAATCATCTTCGTAACGCATAGTATGGAGGATATTGCAGCTACCGTTTCGCGCATTATCGTGCTCGAAAAAAGTCAAATTCTGATGACCGGAACTCCGCACGAGATTTTTGCTCGTGCCGAAATTCTTGAAAAAGCAGGACTTACCATTCCTCAGGTTACTCAGGTTATGGCAAAGCTTAAAGCACTCGGCGTTGACATCGACCCTGCTATTTACACGGTTGATGACGCAGTACACGCCCTCTTAAAAGGAGGTAGTGCCAATGCTTAGAGATATAACACTCGGGCAGTATTTCCCGGGAAATTCAATTATTCATAAGTTGGACCCGCGCCTTAAGCTTGTACTTACAGTTTTATACATTGCGGCACTCTTCATATGCCGCGGACCTGTTCCCTACCTCATTTTAAGTGCAATCTTAATTTATGCAATCTCCCTTTCAAAGGTCGGTATAAAACAGGTAACGCGCGGACTTCGCCCGATTCTCGTTTTACTTATTATCACAACGCTTTTTAATGTTTTTTACACTAAAGGCGGAACTACTCTTTTAGAGTGGAAGTTTATTACCATTACAAGCTATGGCTTATACAACGCCTTTTATATGGTAATCCGCATAATGCTTTTAATTATCGCAACCTTTACGCTTTTAACCTACACAACATCGCCGATTATGCTTACTGATGCGTTAGAGTCTGTCTTATCACCACTTAAAAAGATTCGCGTTCCTGTGCACGAATTATCTATGATGATGACGATTGCACTCCGTTTTATTCCTACTCTTTTGGAAGAGACGGATAAAATTATGGCGGCGCAGAAATCACGTGGTGCTGACTTTGAAAGCGGTAATTTAATCTCGCGTGCAAAGGCTCTTATTCCGATTTTAATTCCGCTTTTTATAAGCGCGTTCCGCCGCGCAGAAGAGCTTGCAACCGCTATGGAATGTCGTTGCTACCACGGTGATTCGGGCAGAACACGCCTTCGCGTTATGAAGATGAACAGAAACGACTACATCGTCTTAATCGTTTCGCTTATCATAGTTGCTCTTGCAATTCTTGCAAACTACACTGTTTCATTCGGGGTGATAAATCCGTGAGAAACATAGCAATTGCACTTTCATATGACGGCAGTAATTACCACGGTTGGCAGATTCAGGATAACCTAAAAACCGTTCAGGGTACTCTGCAAGCTGCTGCTTGTACGATTACCAAAGAGGACGTCAAACTAATCGGCTGTGGCAGAACGGACACAGGTGTTCACGCACGTCGCTATATCGCAGGTTTTAGAACAAATTGCGAAATACCAACAGAGCGGATTGCAATCGCTTTCAACAGCTTGCTCCCTGATGACATTGCGGTATTTGCAGCGCAGGAAATGGAAGATGATTTCCATCCGATTCGCTCGTGCGTTAAAAAGGAATACACCTATGAGGTTTACAATTCGAAATACAGAAATCCCTTGCTCTCAAATTACGCTTACCACTTTGAGGGCAGCCTGCCGCTTGATAAGCTGAGATATGCTGCAAAACAGTTTATAGGAGAGCACGATTTCGCTTCTATGAGAAGCACAGGTACCAATGTAAAATCAACTATCAGGTGTGTTCACTCATTTGATATAATCGAACACGATGACAGCTTGTCTTTTGTTATTTCCGCAAACGGATTTCTCTACAATATGGCGCGCACTATGGTGGGAACGCTGTTTTCCGTTGCGCTCGGGAAGATTTCACCCGATGAAATTCCCGATATCTTAAAATCATGCGACCGAAAAAGAGCCGGCGCTACCGCTCCCGCTCACGGTCTTTATATGACGGATGTTACTTTTCCAAATCTTATTATCTAAAAAGGAGGGGCTGTTATGGCAAAAAAGAAAAAAAAGAAAATTAAAAAGAACAACAGATTTGTTCTGTTCTTTTCAATACTTGCCATCGTAGCCTTACTCGTCACAGTCGGTACAAAATACGGCGGTGGCAGCCTTAAGAGAATCGTTTATCTCATAGGTACGGGTATTACCGGTGTTGCCGAGGAGAGCACGATTTTATTCGACGAAGCATCTGCAAATCGTTTTCACGCAATTTCCGGTGGTTTTGTCGTTTTATCTCCTGACGGCGTTCATATTTATGACTTGTCCGGCGATGAGAAAAATTATTTTACTCTCTCCTACCATTCCCCATCCATAACAGGCTCTAAAAATGCAATTGTTGCATACGACCGCAATGGTCAGGAATATACTGTTATGAACAAGAAAAAAATTCTTTTAAACGGTAAGACGGAAGCTCCGATAATCAACCTTACTATGAATCGCGAAAATGCCTTTTCTGTTGTTACTGCAGGCCCTGATTGCAAGGCGCTTGTCACCGTATATTCACCAAGGTTCAAAGAGCTTTATAAGCTATACTCTACCGAGCAATATATTCTCGCAGCACCGATATCCAACAATTCAAAATATATGGCAACGCTCGGATTTTCGGCAGGAAGCGGCCAGTTCAGCGGTATGATTTCATTCTATAAGCTCGATACAGAGGGCGCAATCGCGACCGTTCCGTTAAACGATTGTATGCCGATTTCTGCAAGTTTTATGCAAAACGGCAATCTTTCCGTCTTATGCGAAGACAGAATGCTTACCTATACCGAGAAAGGTGAATTAGTAAGAGAAATTTCTTTTGACGGACTCACGATTTCAAAGCCGTCACTTGACTCGAAAAAAATCTCCTCGGTACTTCTTAGCACCCATTCTCTTGGTGGTACTTCAAGACTTATTGTTTCAAAAGGTTCAGATGAGCCTAAGATTATGAATTTCGCAGAAGATATCTTTGATATTTCTACCGCCGGCGATTACACAGCACTTTTACTTTCAAACAGAATTGTTGTATATAACAGCGATTTGGAATTGCATCACACTTTTCCTCTCGCGCAAAGCGCTAAAAGCTGTATTATGCGTGAGGACGGAACAGTTTTCGCAGTTGGTGCCAATTTTGCAAATCTCTTAATTCCATAGAGGTGATTAAATGCCACTTATCATTGATGCAGTTGTTGCTCTTCTTTTACTTTTCTTTATATGGCGCGGAAAGCGACGCGGTCTCATCAAAACGGTCGCAGGGATTTTTGTTATAGTAATCGCGTTCTCGCTCGCGGGTTTTCTGGCAAATAAAACTGCTGAGCCGATTGCTGAGCGTTTTGTCTCGCCCGCCGTTTCTGACTTTTTAACGCCAAAGACAGAGAATGTTGAAAACTCTCTCGATTTCAAGAATATGCTCGTTAAAATCGGTGTTCCTGAAAAACTCTCTGAGAGCATTGTTTCCTCTTCTCCTTTCGGAGAGCTTTTATCCAATGCTACCAAAACCTTGTCGCAAAAGCTTACCTATGCACTATTATACCTTGTTTATTTCATTCTTTTAGTACTTATTTTAAAGCTTCTCGTCAAGCTTATTGACCGCATTTTTGATCTGCCTGTCCTGAATTTCATAAATTCACTCGGCGGTCTTATCACAGGTGCTATATTCGGATATTTACTAATTCTTGTCACTGCAATCATCTTAATTAACTTAGGTGTTCTCATCGATGCTAATACACTTGAAAGTACCCATATCTTGCGTTTTATCGTAAGTTCAAATCCATTTCGTCTGTAAGGAGGTAAAGCAGCTATGAATATTCCAAATATATTATCGATTTTCAGAATGTTTCTTGTCCCTGTTTTCATTTTTGTTTTCTTCTCGGACGAGCCTCATGCCATTGCCTATGCTGCAGGAGTTTATGCTCTCGCAGGATTTACTGATGTACTTGACGGTTTTATCGCCCGCCATTTCAATATGATAACAAAGCTGGGTAAAATTTTGGACCCGCTTGCAGATAAGCTTATGACAATAACTGTTTTTATTTGCATATGCGTTCGTGGTATAATTCCCTGGTGGGTTATTCTTCTCATCTTTGCTAAGGATGTTCTTTTAATTATCGGCGGAATTAAAATGTACCAAGAGGTTTCGGGCGTATTTGCCTCAAATATTTTTGGTAAGGCTGCTACCGTATTTTTGGTACTCGGTGGTATCATTATGATGCTCTTTAGTCCCGTTATTCACCCTGCATTCAAAATCGCTTTTAACTTCGTTGCGATAGCTATGTCTTTTCTTGCCTTTTTCAGCTATCTGCGCCAGTATATAAATTTTAAGAAAAATCACGATACATCGAAACTTTAGGAGGTCTCTATGCAACCAACAATATGCAGCAGATGCAAAAAAAATATCGCTGTCGTCTTTGTAACGCGTATGGATGGCGATAAGTCAACCAATGAGGGCCTATGCCTCAAATGTGCTAAAGAACTCGGCATTCAGCCGGTTGGAGATATGATGAAAAAAATGGGTATCACTGACGAGGACTTAGAATCGATGACCGCCGAAATGGAGGGTATGTTCGGTGATATGGAAGGAATGCTCGCAGAGATGCCTGACGATGATGATCCCGACGGAAAGACGGCTACCTTCCCCTTCCTTAACCGTTTATTCAATTCGCAGCCGCAAGACGCTAACGAATCTCCTTCTGAGCCGCCAAAGAATGACAAGAAGAAAAAAGACAATAATCGCAAATTCTTGAATAATTATTGCATTTCGCTTACCAACCGTGCAAAAGAAGGTAAACTCGACCGCATTATCGGTCGCGATAGCGAAATCGAGCGCGTTATTCAGATATTAAACCGCAGGCAGAAGAATAACCCTTGTCTTATCGGCGAACCAGGTGTCGGTAAAACTGCTATCGCTGAGGGACTCGCTCTCCGCATCGTTGAGGGTAATGTTCCTGCAAAGCTTTTAGACCGCGAGGTTTATCTTTTAGACTTAACCTCACTCGTTGCCGGAACACAATTCAGAGGTCAGTTTGAGAGCCGTATGAAAGGACTTATCGATGATATAAAGCGACTTGGAAATATCATTCTGGTTATTGACGAGGTTCATACTTTAGTCAGTGCCGGCGATGCTGAAGGCTCAATGAATGCGGCTAACATCTTAAAACCTGCCCTTTCCCGCGGTGAAATTCAGGTTGTAGGTGCAACTACCTTTACCGAATATCGCAAAAGCATTGAGAAAGATACCGCTCTTGAGCGCCGTTTTCAGTCTGTTGTTGTAAATGAACCTTCTGTTGACGAGACAGTTGAAATATTAAATGGCATTGCTCACTACTATGAAGAATACCACGGTGTTCGTATAACACCTGAAATTGCGCGTCTTGCTGCAGTTCTTTCCGAGCGCTATATTACTGACAGATTTTTACCCGACAAAGCTATCGACTTAATTGACGAGGCTGCATCCGATGTTAACTTAAAAAGTGCAGTTATCACAGAGCGCGCTCGCTTAAATAAACAGCTTAATGAAATTTCAACGGAGCGCGAGGAGCATATGCAAAGCACCGAGCCAGAGGCTTACGAACGCCTCGCTGTTTTAAAGAGTCAGGAACTACAGCTCAATGCCCGTCTTACCGAGCTTGAAGCTGAAGGTGTGCCCGAGCTTACAGTTGAGCATTTAGCGCGCGTTATAGAGCTTTGGACAAAGATTCCTGCGTCTTCTATCCAAGAAACTGAATTCGCCCGTTTAAATGGCCTTGCAGCGCGTCTCAAATCGCGCCTTATTGGTCAAGACGAAGCGGTCGATGCTGTAGTTTCTGCAATCAAGCGTGGAAGAGTCGGAATTTCATTAAAACGCAAGCCGGTGTCCTTTATCTTTGTAGGACCGACCGGTGTTGGTAAAACCGAGCTCGTTAAGCGGCTTGCTGAGGATATGTTCTCCTCACCCGAGTCTTTAATAAGACTTGATATGTCCGAGTATATGGAAAAGCATGCTGTTTCAAGAATCATCGGCGCACCTCCAGGATATGTCGGTTATGACGAAGCAGGTCAGCTTACGGAAAAAATCCGTCGCAGACCATATTCTGTCGTTCTGTTTGACGAGATTGAAAAAGCGCATCCCGATGTGCTTAATATTATGCTTCAGATTTTAGATGACGGTCACATTACCGATGCTCAAGGCAGAGTTGTAAACTTTGAAAACACAATTATTATTATGACATCAAATGCAGGAAGTCAGGCTAATTCATCCGGTAGTGCCGGTTTTAACCAGACTATATCTGCCCAGGGTAAAGACCGAGCACTCAAAGCACTTTCTGACTTCATGCGCCCTGAGTTCTTAAACAGAATTGATGAGATAATCGCATTCAATCATTTAACTCAGGAGGACTTCGGCAAGATAGCAAAGATTATGCTTTCAGATTTAAGTGATGCACTCAAAGAAAAGAAAATAAGCTTCAGCTATGACGATTCTCTTATCAAATATCTTACTGACAAATCCTTCTCAATCAAATATGGTGCGCGTAACCTCCGCCGCACAATTCAGAAGGAGCTTGAAGATAAAATTGCAAATGTTCTGATTGATAGATATTCTAATCCACCTACCGCAATCTCAGCATCAGCAACTGACAATGTTCTTACAGTAAACTGCATATAAAATAAAACTCTCCCGTCTGCAGTCAAGCGTACGGGAGAGTTTTATTTAATGTCAAAAGCAAAAAACAGCACCCCTTTTGGGGTGCTGTTTTTATTGTTAAACTACTTATTAGTTGTTTGCAAAGTAGTCATCACGGTATGCCTTAACAGAGTTGTACATGTTAACCATTGAAGCATATACTGTCTGCTCAAGTGCACCGAAGCCTGTCT
>JAZPZP010000036.1:0-2551 GCA_045544695.1 Eubacteriales bacterium
CGTGCTTTTGCAGTTTGGTCTGATATGGAAGAAGAAATGCGTGCGAACAATTTAAAATTGTACGGGCTTGAGAGTGGCGATCCGCTTTGTGACTTTGATATCGTTGCGTTTACTCTTCAGTATGAAATGTGTTATTCTGCAGTTTTAAATATGTTAGACCTTGGCGGCATCAAAGTTCGTGCTGAGGATAGAGATGAAGATGCACCGCTTGTAATTGCCGGAGGCCCATGCGCTTATAATCCGGAGCCGCTCTGCGATTTTGTTGATTTATTTTCAATCGGTGAGGGCGAAGAGTACTTGCCTGAAATTGTGAATTTATATCGCGAATATCGCAAAGAAGGCAAGTCAAAGCGTGAGTTTTTAATTGCGGCGGCGCAGATTCCGGGTACTTATGTTCCGAGCCTTTATGAATTTAAATATAATGAAGATGGAACAATAGCCTCGCGCACAGCGGAAGAAAATGCGCCTGAGATAATTACAAAGAGAATTATTGAGGATTTAGACAGCGTTTATTACCCGACTAAAATGATAGTTCCGTCAACAGAGGTAGTCCACGACCGCGTTGTGCTTGAGGTCTTCCGCGGTTGTATTCGTGGCTGTCGATTCTGTCAGGCAGGATATGCTTATCGCCCTGTGCGTGCAAAGCGAGCTAAAACTTTAATTGAGCAGGGAATTGCCATGTGTGAAAGCTCAGGCTATGAAGAGATATCCTTAGCATCTCTTTCTACAAGTGATTACAGAGAACTCCCTGAACTTGCTGATGGGCTACTTGACTGGTGCGAGCCGCATAAAACAAGCTTACAGTTACCGTCTCTCAGAGCTGACAATTTCTCAGTTGAGCTTATGCAAAGGATTCAGAAGGTCAGAAAAAGTGGCCTTACATTTGCGCCTGAGGCGGGCACCGTTCGTCTTCGCGCAGTTATAAATAAAAATCTGCAGGAGGAAGATGTCTTAAACGCTTGCAAGGTAGCGTTTGAAGGCGGTTGGAGCACTGTTAAGCTCTACTTTATGATTGGACTTCCGACTGAAACCGACGAGGATTTAGAAGGTATTGCAGAGCTTGCACATAAGGTTTTACATACCTGGCGTGAGTATGGTAAGAATAAACAGCGTGGTGTTAAAATTACTGTCAGTGCTGCGTGCTTTGTTCCAAAGCCTGGAACTCCATTCCAGTGGTTTGGTCAGAATTCGCGTGATGAATTCAGAAGAAAAGCGCTCTATCTCCGTGAGAAAATAACTGCAAAGGCGGTTACTTATAACTGGCACGAGCCTGATACCAGCTATTTAGAGGCTGTTTTTGCCCGTGGTGACCGTCGTATCGGCAAGGTTATCGAAGAGGCGTGGAAGAAGGGGGCTCGTCTTGATGGATGGGGAGATTTCTTTAGCCTTGATTTATGGCTTGATGCGTTTAAGACTTGTGGAGTTGATCCCGATTTCTATGCACTTCGCGAGCGTTCATTAGATGAAATTTTGCCTTGGGATCATATTTCAACCGGTGTCGAAAAGCGACACTTAATTAAGGAATGGGAAACAGCTCTTACAGCAACCGTTTCTCCCGATTGCCGCGTAAAATGTACAGGTTGCGGTGCAAATAAGCTTCTTTGCGGAGGTGTTTGTGATGCGTAAGATGCGACTTTTATTTAAAAAAGAGGGCAGAGCAGCGTATATATCACATCTTGATACTATGAGAACTCTGCAGAGAGCGATTGCGCGAGCTAAGATTAACGCAAAGCATACCGAAGGCTTTAATCCGCACGCATATATTGCGATTGCGTTGCCGTTATCACTTGGATATACAAGTGAGTGCGAAATGATGGATTTTGTTTTGCTTGATGATATGCCGGTATTTGATTTAATTGCGAGCTTAAACCATGCGCTTCCCGAAGGTATTGTTGCGGTTGATGCCTATGAAAACGGTGAAAAGGTGCGAGAGATTTACTCGGCTCGCTACAATATAACTCTTGAATACGATAATGGTATTGATGATTTGGTTTCTTTGAAGAATTTATTTAATACAAAGCCAATCAATATACTTAAAAAATCAAAGCGTGGCGAAAAGGAAGTTGACATTACTGAGCTTATCAGAAGCATCTCTTTTGAAAAGAAAGGTAATAATGTAATAATTGATGCTGTTTTAGCTGCAGGAAATGAGTCATTAAACCCTGAACTTTTAGTTCGTGCAATTAAAAATTATCTTCCGAACTGCGCGCCGGATTTCGCGAAATATCATAGAATAGAAGTTCTGAAGGAAAACGGAGAAAAATTTGTTTAAAAAAAGCTTGATTTTTTATTTAAAGTGTGGTAAAATCTTAAGGTCTATATAACGGATGGTCCTCTGTCGCGTAAATTTTTACGGCAAGAACATCTATGAAGAAGGGAGGAGACACCATGGATCTCCTTAATGTTTTAACCAATTCTCAGCTGAAGAGTGAGCCGCCGGTTGCTAATATCGGTGATACTGTCCGTGTTCATGCTCTTATCAAAGAGGGAACTCGCGAGAGAATCCAGGTATTCGAAGGTACTGTCATTGCTAAGAAGCATGGCGGTATCC
>JAZPZP010000037.1:0-6688 GCA_045544695.1 Eubacteriales bacterium
TAATTTCGGAAAGCTCACCCGGTTTAATATCGGAAGCACTCAATTCCTCAATCTGATATTTTAACATATCAACGCGCTTTAAGAATTCCTGCTCGTCCATACTGAGCTTTTTAAGCTCATCTCTCAAAGAACAAAGGCGCGAGTATTCACTTTCATACTCAGAAAGCATTGTAAGGTGCGCGTATCTGTCAATAAATTCCGAATGACTCTCAGGATGCATAAGCGCCTGACTGTCGTGTTGACCGTGAATATTAAGTAAAAGTGCACCTAAAGACTTCATTACTCCGACGGACACAGGATTTCCGTTTATTCGGCAAACGCTTCTGCCGTCCTGCGTTATTTCGCGGCTTAACATAAGCTCTTCACATTCGTCAAAGCCTTGCTCACAAATCCAGTTTAAAACTCCCTTTGAAAGGTCATCAAAAACCGCAGAAACCTTAGCTCGCTGAGCTCCAGTTCTCACAAGCTCGCGCGTTGTACGCTCACCAAGAACTGCAGAAATTGAATCAATTATAATTGATTTACCTGCACCAGTTTCGCCGGTAAGCACGTTAAAGCCATTATTAAATTCAATATCACATTGCTCAATAATCGCAATGTTTTCAATATGCAAAAGCTTTAGCACAACCGGCTCACCTCCTGCAAATTTTATTCAAGCATTTTCTTTAAATCGTCACAAAATGCGCGTGCGCTATCCGTTGTTCTGAGCACCAAAAAGCCGGTATCGTCACCCGCAATTGTTCCGACAACATCCGCAAGATGCATACCGTCAAGCGCTGAGCACGCAGCAGACGCAAGGCCCGGCATAGTTTTAATAACAACTATATTTTGGGCATAGTCATAAGATAAAACACTCTCGCGAAAAATTGTTCTGAGTCTACCGGAAAAGCCGGTTTCCGCCTGGCCGGAAGACACAGCATATTTACTGCTTCCGCTTTTCGATGTTGTTTTGACAAGATGCAGCTCTTTTATATCGCGCGACACGGTAGCCTGGGTTGTATCAAAGCCGCAGCGATTTAAATATTCGGTAAGCTCCATCTGTGTTTCGATATCATACTGCTCAATTAACTGTAAAATTTTCGACTGACGCTGTAACTTCAATTTCTCTCATTCCTCCGTTCCAAAAGCTTTGTGCAAAGAATATCATAAAAGTTTTTGTTCTTTACACGAACAAGCTTTGTAGTAAACTTCGATTTTTTAATAGAAACCTGATCACCGCAGGATAATTTAAACGGTTCTTCGCCGTCAACGCTTACGTTAACTGCCGCATCAATATCTGCTCTCGCCTGCACATAAACAGTTCTGTTAGGTGATAAAATAACAGGCTTTGCCGTAAGCGAATGTGAACACAGCGGTGTGATTATAAGATTTTTGCTGATAGGATCAACAACAGGACCACCCGCCGACATTGAATATGCGGTAGAGCCGGTAGGCGTTGCAATTATAACACCATCTCCGCAATATGTTGATATAAAAAACTCATCAGCATAAAGATCAAGATCCACAATTTTAATTTTATCGTTTCTTGCGATAACAGCATCATTAAGACCAAAATTCTTATAAATTTCTTTGCCGCCACGCTTTATCGAAACATCTATCATCATACGCTCTTCAATACTGAATTTGCCATTTAAAATATCTTCAAATGCCGACACCTCATCAGCTTCAAGCTCAGCCATATATCCCATATGACCTACATTAACGCCAAGAATCGGAACAGATAGCTCCGCTGCCTTTTTAGCCGCATGAAGAATTGAACCATCCCCGCCGAGCGAAACAACCATATCAGCTTTTCCAACCGCTTCATCGAACGGAAGAGATGTTAAAACATCATCACTTTTGTCAAATATATAATCCGGGATAGTTACCTCAACACCACATTTACGCAAAAATTCGGCAATACGATAAGTTGTTTTTAAATCAATATCGCGCAAAGGATTCGGGTGCATCATAATTTTCTTCATAGAATTATCCTTTCAAAGCACAATGAGACTGCTCAACAAGCTCATTTAAATCAGGAATGTTCTCCTCACCGTTTACCTTTAGATAGGCAAGATATTCAATATTGCCCTCAGGACCCTTAATCGGAGAATATGTAATTCCACACACTGTAAAGCCCGCATCCTTTACATAAGTAAGTACATTTTCCAGAACTTCAAGGTGTACTGCCGGATCGCGAACAACACCCTTTTTACCAACCTTTTCCCTGCCTGCTTCAAACTGCGGCTTTATAAGGCAAACAACCTCACCACTATCGTCTAAAAGCGCACGACACGGTTTAAGTACAAGAGAAAGAGAAATAAAAGACACATCAATTGAAGCAAACTGAAGCTTTTCGGGTATCTGTTCTTCTGTAACATACCTTATATTTGTTCGTTCCATGTTGACAACACGAGGATCATTTCTGAGTGACCATGCGAGCTGACCGTAACCAACATCAACTGAATAAACCTTTTCAGCACCGTTTTGAAGCATACAATCTGTAAATCCGCCGGTGGATGCGCCGATATCAATTGCTTTTTTGCCATTTAAGCTTATCGGAAATTCTGCCATAGCTTTTTCAAGTTTTAAGCCTCCACGACTTACGTACTTAAGCGTATCGCCGCGGACTTCAATTTTATCGTCAGGCTTTACGGTATCACCGGCCTTATCTGCTTTCTGCCCGTTTACATAAACGAGACCACTCATTATCGTAGTTTTAGCGCGCTCACGACTTGCTATAAAGCCTCGCTCGACCAGAGCGACATCAAGCCTTACCTTATCCGACATATTCGCACGCCTCCAGAATCTTTTTAGTTATACTTGCAGCATCTATGCCACACATATCGCGAAGCTTTGAAACTTCTCCGTTAGGTACAAAGTCTTTGCCAGTGTTAAGCAAATACACTTTACAGTTGATATTTTCTTTTGCAAGCAAAGCACTGATTTTTTCGCCAACACTGCCAAACTCGCAAACATCTTCACATACAATAACTTTGCCTGTTTTTTTAGCAGACTCAAAAATTATGTCAGCATCAATCGGAGCTATACTGTTAAGTTTTACAACTTCACAGGCGATATTTTTGCTTTTTACTTCTTCACTTGCTTTCAATACCTCGTTGATCATAACACCATAAGATACAAGAGTAACATCCTTACCCTCCGAGATATTAACACTGTTAGCTTTACCAAAAGTATTTTCTTTAAACTCCCCTTCGCCGCCACGGTTGTATCGCACGGACACAGGTGAGTTCATTTCAAGCGTTGCATATTTTATCATTGCCTCAAGCTCTGAAAAGTTTGAAGGGCAAAGTATAGTCATATTAGGGATAGAAGAAAGATACGCAACATCGAAAATACCCTGATGCGTCTCACCGTCTTCACCAACAATTCCTGCTCTGTCAACCGCGAAAACAACATGTTCATTTGAAATAGCAACATCATGTATTATCATATCATACGCACGCTGAAGGAAAGTTGAATAAACAGCGCAAACAGGAATCATTCCTTGTCTCGCAAGGCCTGCGGACATAGCTACCGCGTGACCTTCAGCAATGCCTACATCAAAGAATCGTTCTTTATGACATTCGGCAAATTTATTGAGGCCTACACCGGTTTGCATTGCAGCAGTTATTGCACAGACATTCTCATTTTTATCGGCAATTTCGTTTAAGACATCACCAAAAACAGAGGAAAAAGATTTTCCGCCCGGCTTTACCGGAGAGCCTGAACCAACATCAAAACAAGATACACCGTGATAATCCTGCGGGTTTTCCTCAGAAAACTTATATCCCTTACCCTTTTTAGTAGTCAAATGAATTAAAACAGGCTTTGCAAGATCTTTTGCAAGTTCAAGTAAATAAAGAATATATTTTATATCGTGACCGTCAGCCGGGCCTAAATATGTAAAGCCCATATTTTCAAAGAATGATGACGGCAAAAACGCACTCTTAAGCGAATTCTTAACAGAATGGATAACCTTATCAACCGCCATACCACCCGGTGCTTTCTTCATAAACTTGCGGTATTTATCCCTGAAATGCAGATAATGGGGTTTAAGGCGAAGTCGAGCCAGATGTTTTGTCATAGCACCGACATTCTCCGTAATAGACATTTTATTGTCATTTAATATAACGATAAGCGGTTCACCGCTCTGACCTGCGTCGTTAAGTGCTTCATAAGAAAGACCTCCCGTGAGAGCACCATCACCGATAAGTGCAACAACACTATAGTCCTCATTTTTAAGCGTTCGCGCACGAGCCATACCGAGCGCTACCGAAACCGAATTGGATGCGTGACCTGAAATACAAGCGTCGTGTACACTTTCGCTCGGACGCAAGAAACCTGCCATGCCACCGAATTTACGCAGATTTTCAAAGCCTTCGCGTCGACCTGTGAGCATTTTATGGACATAACATTGATGTCCGACATCCAAAACAAGTCTATCCTTACTTGTGTCGAAAATTTTATGAATTGCAAGCATTATCTCAACTACACCTAAATTCGAAGCAAGATGTCCTCCTGTCTGAGAAATATGCTCGATTAAAAATTCACGCACATCTTCACCAAGAGAGTATAGCTCTGAGACAGATAATTTCTTTAAATCATCTGCATCTTTTATATTTTCAAGAATACCTTTTTCCATACTCTCCACCTAATTTATCGTATTTTTATGCAAATTTTAGTATATCACAATAAAGCATTTAAAGCAAGGTCTTTAAATTGGAAGAAGCCCGATAACAAGACCCAAAATCGCGCCCATAATAACCTGAAACGGAGTGTGGCCTATAAGCTCACGAAGTTGCTCGGTGAATATTTCAGGCGTCGTTTCTCTCCAATGCTCCATCATATAATTAAGCACCTTTGCCTGCTCACCTGCCGCTCTACGCACACCCGCCGCATCAAACATAACAACAAATGCAAAAATCGCAGCTATAGCAAAATATGGCGAATTTATACCGTAAACGCGTGCAATTGCCGTTGCCAACGCGACGACCGTCGCAGAATGTGATGATGGCATACCTCCGTTTTCGAACATACGACGCACTTTGAATTTGCGTTCAAAAATAAGCGTTATAAACGGCTTTATAATCTGCGCCACGAGACATGCAATAATCGCAATATTAAGTATTCGGTTACCTGTCAAATATTTAACTGTATTTATTGCGTAACCAATCATAGCATCAATCCTTTTTTATTTTTTGCGTGTTGCAAGAGCTTTTGCAAGATCAATTAAAAATTCGGAGCCTTCAATATCCAAAACTGCCGAAATCGCTTCATCCGTAAGCTCATTTACCATATTTACACACGCATCAAGCCCAAACAGAGTGACAAAAGTGGATTTGCCGCTCTCTGCATCATTACCTACATCCTTGCCCATAACCTCGGCGCTTCCAATTACATTCAAAATATCATCCTGTATCTGGAATGCTCTTCCGAGTGCTTCAGCATATTTCACAGCTGATGCGAGAAGTTTTTCGTTCCCGCCGCCGACTAAAACACCCATTTCACAAGCGGCGCGAATAAGCGCGCCGGTCTTCATTCTGTGCATCACTGTAAGCTCATCTGAAGAAAGCGGTCTTTCCTCGCCTTCCATATCTACAATCTGACCGCCTATCATTCCATAAGCGCCTGAAGCTGTTGCAAGAGCCTTGAGAGCATTAAGCTTATTCTCAGCCGGAATATCTATATCTGCATTCAAAATATTTTCAAAAGCACGATTTAAAAGCGCATCTCCTGCAAGAACAGCAACCGCCTCACCAAAAGCCTTATGGCTTGTCGGTCTGCCACGGCGCAGGTCGTCATCATCCATACACGGAAGATCATCGTGAATCAAAGAATAAGTATGAATCATCTCAATTGCACATGCAAACGGCATTGCAACTTCCTTTGAAACACCCGCAAGTCGTGCAAATTCCATAACAAGTATCGGTCTTATTCTCTTTCCACCGCTATCCAGGCTATACTTCATAGCTGTAAAAACCTGCTTTTGTGGAAGGTTAGTTTCTTCAATTGATTTATCAAGCGCACAATTAATTTCATCGGCGTACGAATTTAATTTTTCTTTAAACTGCATTTAATTTTCCTCCGCTGTAAATGGGGACTCAGTAAGTGTTCCGTCATCATTTTTAGTAAGCTTCAAAACCGTCTGTTCCGCGTTGTCAAGCATTTTTGAGCATACGGAAATAAGCTCGGTTCCCTCTTTAAAAAGCTCGAGAGATGCATCAAGCGGCGCATCTCCGCGCTCTAAGCCTTTGACTATTTCATCAAGACGGGCAATTGCCGCCTCAAAAGTAATTTTTTCTGCCATTTTATTCAGTCCTTTCCAAAGATGAGACGGTACAATTAATCTTACCATCCTCAACGCGCAAGGTTAATTTTTCATTTTCTGAAACATCGGAAACACTTTTTATAATTTTGCCACCATCGGTATTCGCAATTGAGTATCCCCTGCCCAAAACCTTTAGCGGACTCATTGCATCAAGTGACGCCGCGAGCTTTGAATATCTCTCGCGCAGGGTTAATAACTTTTGTTTTTCGAGTGCCAAAATCCTTTCGCTCAATCGATCAAGTGTTATCCTTCTCTCGGCAAAATATGCCATCGGACTCTGCATTACGCGACGCTCAGATACGCCCTTTAAGTATTCCCGATACATTTTAAGCTTATTAAACAAAAGTGTTCTGATACGCAAATCCGCATCCCTTATGC
>JAZPZP010000038.1:0-15542 GCA_045544695.1 Eubacteriales bacterium
ATCACTGCTGCAAGAGAGCTTTATAATGACACAATTAACGAGTGGAATAAAGATATTTTTGCATGGCCAACTAAAATGATTGTAGCAGCAAAGAACGGCTATACAACAAGAATTCCGTTTATTGCATCAAAGGAAATTAAAGAGCAGGCAAAGGCTGTATTCTTCTAAATAAAAAAAGCACCGATATCGGTGCTTTTTTATTTAATAATTAAATTGAGTTTTAATATTTTCCGTGCTATAATACGAAAGGTGATGCTAAAATGAAAGCTACAAGGCTGATGCTACTGTTACTGTCGTTATTTTTGCTTCTGACTTCGTGTGTAATAGAGATAGCGCCTTACGAGCAGATAACGGAATACGCAGTTGAAATTAACAACAATATCCCCGAATTTACCCCGGAAGAAATAACGACGGAATCATTTGAACTATATAGTGAGTTGGACTATCTTGGCCGTTGCGGTATGGCATTTGCCTGCATCGGTGAGGATATTATGCCGACCGAAGAGCGAGAATCAATCGGTCAGGTAAAACCGTCGGGTTGGCAGATTGCGAAATACGATATTGTGGATGGCAAGTATTTATACAACCGTTGTCATTTAATCGGATTTCAACTTACCGGCGAAAATGCAAATGAAAAGAATTTGATTACGGGCACGCGTTCAATGAATGTTGACGGAATGCTTCCGTATGAAAATATGGTTGATGATTATATTGAAGAGACGGGAAATCATGTAATGTATCGCGTAACGCCGATATTTGAAGGAACAAACCTCGTTGCAAAAGGTGTGCAGATGGAAGCGCTTTCGGTTGAGGACGGGGGCGCTGGGATTTCATTCAATGTTTTTATACCCAATACTCAGCCGGGGATTGAGATTGACTATTCCGATGGAAGTAGCTGCCTGATTGAAGATCAGAAGATTGCGAAAGGCGAAGAAAGGGAATATGTATTAAACACAAGTTCTAAAAAAATCCACTATCCCGATTGCTCGTCCGTTTCTGATATCTCAAAAAATAATAAAAAAAGTGTTACGAGAACGATCGAAGAGTTACTTGATGAAGGATATAAGCCGTGTGGAGTATGCAAACCGTAGTTGATGGTGTATTCGAGTGCGCTCATAATAGTTCCGGTTCAGAAAAATTCATTAAAGACACAGAAAAATTGTGATAAATATTGTTTTTTGTGTGGCGGTGTGATACAATAGATACATTATTGGTTGGAGGAACGATTGAAGATGCAGAATTATTATCAAAAAGAGCTTGAGACAATGCCACTTGAGCAAATTCGCGCGCTTCAGAGCGAGCGTTTGGTCAAGCAGGTAAAGAATATTTATGATAATGTTAAATATTATCGCGACCTTATGGATGCAAAGGGCGTTAAGCCTGAGGACATAAAGTCAATTGATGATTTACATAAGCTTCCGTTTTTAACAAAGGCGGATTTGAGAGAGGCATATCCGTATGGCCTTATGGCAAGACCGTTAAGTGATTGCGTAAGAATCCAGTCTACCAGCGGAACTACCGGTAAGCGTGTTGTCGCTTTCTATACTCAGAACGATATTGATATCTGGGAGGATTGCTGTGCGCGTGCCATTATGGCTGTCGGCGGAACCAAGGACGATGTTTGCCAGGTTTGCTACGGCTACGGTCTTTTCACAGGCGGCCCGGGCTTAAACGGTGGTTCGCACAAGGTTGGATGTTTGACACTTCCGATGTCATCAGGTAATACCGAGCGCCAGATTCAGTTTATGATTGACCTTAAATCAACAATTATTTGCTGCACCCCGTCTTATGCCGCATATATTGGTGAAACTCTCGCAGAAATGGGTTACACAACAGATGATATTTCGTTAAAGGCAGGAATTTTCGGTGCTGAGGCATGGACCGAGGAAATGCGCCACGATATCGAGAAGTTACTTGGAATCAAAGCTTATGATATTTATGGTCTCACAGAGCTTGCAGGTCCGGGTGTTGCTTTTGAATGTCAGGAGCAGTCGGGTATGCACATTAATGAGGACCATTATATTGCTGAGATTATTGATCCGGAAACCGGCGAGGTGCTCCCTGAGGGCAGCAAGGGCGAGCTTGTTTTAACAAGTATTGACAAGGAAGCGTTCCCGCTTCTCAGATACAGAACTCGTGATATTTGCGTGCTCTCACGCAAGGAATGCTCTTGCGGAAGAACCTTTGTCAAGATGTCAAAGCCGATGGGCAGATCAGACGATATGCTTATCATCCGCGGCGTAAACGTGTTCCCGTCTCAGATTGAGACCGTTCTTTTGGAGCAGGGTTACTCACCGAACTATCAGATCGAGGTCGACCGCGCTAATAATACCGACACTCTCGATGTTTACGTTGAGTTATCTTCTGAGAACGAAGAGAACATTCCGGAGAAGGAAAAGAAACTTGCAACTGCGGTTAAAACAATGCTTGGCATCAGCCCGAAGATGCATCTTGTTCCGCCAAAGACCATCGCACGAAGCGAAGGCAAGGCTGTCCGCGTTATTGACAAGAGAAAGTTATATTAAAATAAGAGCCTTGAACTTAAGAAGTTCAAGGCTCTTATTTTAATAATTCCGCAAAGGTTTTATCCAAAACCTTTGAAATCGCGATAAGCTCAATATCTGTAACAAAGCGTTTGCCGCATTCGATTCGCTGTATAGCATTTTTGTCGATATCAAGGCCCGCAAGCTGCAGCCTGTCAGCTAACTCACGTTGTGAAATCTTCATTTCCTTGCGGTATATAGAAATATTTTTGCCGCAAATATTGTTAAGACCTTCACTTGTTTTATTAATAAACATATTTTTTCTCCCTTTTGACATTTAGTGCTTGTCAATATAAAAATTATATGCTATAATAAATCAAAATATGACATTTAGTAAATGTCAAAAAGAGGAGATATGGAAATGGTAAATATTAAGTGCCCTAAATGCGGAGACACGCATGTTCAATTATCTAATGAAATGAATAAACATGGATGCTTGTGGCTGATTCTTTTTGGTATTTGGTATTGGATGTGGATATTATTTAAGTGGATGATAGGTTTTATGATTTTTATTTGCTATGACTGGTGGATGGCAATAATTAAAAAAGCAAGTGGGAAAGGACATGTCTGGCAATCCAAGAGATGGTTTTCGAATAGAAGAAGAGTATATTACTGTCATGGTTGCGGACATAATTTCCGTGCATAATAAAAGACCTAAAAAGACACGCGTAGCGTGTCTTTTTTATTGACAATAATACTTTAATGTGCTACAATTTATTTGTCTCAATCGGAAAGAGTTTTCCGAAGCAAGATAGACCGCCGATTTTTTATCGGCTAAGGCCATACGGACAGCCGGGTCGAATGCCGAAAACCGCGTTGCGGTTGGCAACTTCTGTTGCCTTATTGATTGAGTTAGAAGCTCAAGTTTTATAAGTTGGTTACTATAAACCGGTGCCCGATGGCATATAACTTGTGAAATGGTCAATAAGAGTAGTAAAAGTAATCTTTGCTATATAAACTCTAAACCCATTGAGATGCGAAATTTCGCTAGTTTTTACAGGCGGAATAACCTTCGTTTTTGCAAGTGGTATGCTTAATAAGGCATACCACTTTTTTATTGGTGTTGGGGGTTTTAAGGCTATGGAAAAGATAATTGAACTTAAAAATATTTCCAAGTCATTTGACGGGGAAAAGGTTTTAGACGATATAAGTCTCTATATAAATGATAATGAGTTTATAACCTTACTCGGTCCGTCAGGCTGTGGCAAGACTACTCTTTTGCGTATGATTGGCGGCTTTGAGGTTCCCGATAACGGAGATATTCTCTTTTTGGGCAACCGTATGAACGACACCCCACCGCATAAGAGAAACGTCAACACCGTATTCCAGAAATATGCTCTTTTCCCACACCTTAATGTATTTGAAAATGTAGCCTTCCCACTGCGCGAAAAAAAGGTTCCGAAGGATGAAATTAAAGCAAAAGTTGAGGAAATGTTAAACCTTGTTATGCTCGGAAGCTTCGCAAACAGAAGCGTTACCAGCCTTTCCGGCGGCCAGCAGCAGCGTGTTGCAATCGCTCGTGCGCTTATAAATCATCCGCGGGTACTTTTGCTCGATGAGCCGCTCGGCGCGCTTGATTTAAAGCTTCGCAAGGATATGCAGCAGGAGCTTAAAAAAATTCAGAAAAGTACGGGAATTACCTTCGTTTTTGTAACACACGACCAGGAAGAAGCGCTCAGTATGTCTGATACAATCGTCGTGTTAAACGAGGGCAGAATTCAGCAGATCGGCACTCCTGCCGACATTTACAACGAGCCGAAAAATGCTTTTGTTGCTGACTTTATCGGCGAAAGTAATATAATTGACGGTGTAATGCTTGAAAACTACAAGGCTCGTTTCGCAGGCCACACCTTCCAGTGCTTAGACCGCGGGTTTGCCGAGGGCGAGCAGGTTGATGTTGTTGTGCGTCCTGAGGATGTTGATATCGTGCCGGTTGAAAGCGGAATGGTCTCGGGCGTTGTAACTCAGGTTACATTTATGGGTGTGCATAATGAAATCATTGTTGATGTTTCGGGCTTTAAGTGGATGATTCAGACGACCGATTCGGTAAATGTCGGCGAAAAAATTGGAATTGCACTTGAACCGGACGCTATCCATATAATGAAAAAGTCTAAATATTCGGGAATGTTTGGCGACTACTCCTCATACTCCAATGAGCTGGATGAACTCTCAGATCCGGGAGGTGACGAGGAATAATGGGCAAAAAAAGAGGCTTTAACCTTGCTTTAACTCCGTATTCTCTCTGGGCGGCTATCTTTATTTTAGTTCCGCTTTTCTTCGTCGCGTATTATGCCTTTACGGATGACAATTTCCGTTTCACAACCGAAAATATAACCCGTTTTTTCACCGCGACAAGCAATGTCAAAGAGGATGACGGAACCCTGCGCGAGGTGCGTACATATCTCGTAATTTTCGGAAGATCACTAAAGCTTGCGGTAATTTCAACCGTTATCTGCCTTCTTATGGGCTATCCGATGGCGTATATTATGGCGCGCGCAAAGGCGAGAACTCAGAAGATTTTAGTAACGCTTATTATGATTCCGATGTGGATGAACTTCCTTATTCGCACCTACGCGTGGATGACGATTTTACAGGATAAAGGAATTTTAAACGGATTTCTCGGAATGCTCGGAATTGCACCGATACATATTATCGGTACAGAGGCGGCGGTTATAATCGGTATGGTTTACGATTATTTCCCATATATGATTTTACCGATTTATTCAATTATGGCGAAGATGGATTTAAAGCTTTTGGAAGCAGCACGCGACCTCGGCTGCAATAGCTTTGGTGTACTCAAGAGAGTTATATGGCCGCTCAGTCTCCCGGGTGTAATTTCGGGCGTTACTATGGTGCTTATTCCGTCTATCAGCACGTTCTATATTTCCCAGAAGCTCGGTAACGGCAAGTTTTTCCTTATCGGTGATGCGATTGAAGGGCAGTATATTGCGAATAATCTGCATTTCGCGGCGGCGATTGCATTTATTCTGATGGCGATTTTACTTATCTGCATGGGCCTTGTGAAGTATTTTACAGGCAAAGCGGTTTACGGAGGTGAGTAAAATGAAGCTGTCATCAAAAATTTACACTGCGATAATTTTTATCTTTCTTTTCGCTCCGATTGCAATTTTACTCGTCTTTTCATTTAATGAAGCAAAAAGCTTGTCGGTCTTTTCAAGCTTCTCACTCAAATGGTATGAGGAACTCTTTAATGACCGAAACACTTTAGAGGCGGTTAAAAACACTGTAATTTTAGCACTTTCCGCAACCGCAATTTCAACCGTTATGGGCACAGCGGCAGCACTTGGTATTTACCGCATCCGCAGGCAGTGGTACCGTGTTGCACTAAATACCGTAACCAATATCCCGATGATAAATCCCGATATTATAACGGGTATTTCGATGATGCTTGTCTTCGTTTTTGTCGGTCGCCTTTTTGGCGCGGCAACGAGCCTTAATTTCTGGACGATACTTATAGCGCATGTTACATTCTGTTTACCGTATGTAATCTTCCAAGTACTGCCTAAGTTAAATCAGATGGACGGCTCTCTTGTTGAAGCCGCGCAGGATTTAGGTTGTACACCGGTGCGCGCTTTCTTTAAGGTTACCGTGCCTGAAATTTTACCCGGTATCATAACCGGTGCGATTATGGCGTTTACATTGTCGCTTGACGACTTCGTTATCAGTTATTTTACTTCGGGTAACGATTTCCAGACGCTTCCAATTCGTATTTACGGTATGACTAAAAAGACGGTTACACCGAAGATGTACGCGCTCGCAACGATTATATTCTTTGTAACGCTTGCACTTTTGATGATTAACAATTTAATTGATAACGACGACAGTAAAAAGCTTCGTGAAAAGAGAAAAAATAAAAAGGTATAGGGAGGAAAAAGGGATGAAAAGAACCTTTGCACTTGTATTATGTGTTGCTCTTATCTGCGCTTTATTTGCAGGCTGTGGCGAGGAAGTGCTTACGCTCAATGTTTATAACTGGGGTGAGTATATTTCCGACGGTAGCGAGGGCAGTTTTGACACAATTGCTGAGTTTGAGAACTGGTACAAAGAGACCTACGGTACCAAAGTAAAGGTAAATTACACTACCTTTGCTTCTAACGAGGATATGTATAGCAAAATATCCAGTGGTGCGGTCAGCTACGATGTTATTATTCCGTCTGATTATATGATTGCGCGTATGTCGGCTGAAAATATGCTCTTACCGCTTGATTTTAACAATATTCCGAACTATCAATATATCGATGATGACTTCAAGAGCCTTTATTACGATCCGGAAGGAAAGTATACCGTTCCGTATGCTTACGGCATTATAGGTGTTATTTATAATGCAAATGAGGTTGACGCAGCTGACACGGGTAGTTGGGATCTTTTGTGGAATAGTAAGTATGACGACAGAATTCTTCAGTTTAACAACTCACGCGATGCATTTGGTATGGCGATGTATAAGTTAGGTCTTGACGTAAACTCTGAGGATAAGACTGTCTGGAACACCGCTTATGACGAGCTTATGCTCCAACGCCCGCTTGTTTATAGCCTTGTAATGGACGAAATCTATAATATGATGGAGTCGGGTGAGGCGGCAATTGGTGCTTATTACGCAGGTGACTACTTTACTATGAAGGATGCTCAGGCAGAGGATGTTGACCTTAAGTTCTACTATCCGGAGAGAAGCAACTATTATATCGATGCAATGTGCATTCCTACATGCTGCCAAAACAAGGAGCTTGCTGAGATATTTATAAATTATATGCTCTCTGAGGAGCCTGCTGTTGCAAATGCAGAGTATACCTACTATGCATCTCCAAACCGCTTAGTTTATGAAAATGCAGGTTATATTGAGGAAATGGGCGAAGAAGCGATGGATATTCTCTACCGCTATGCAGGTGATTTTGCAGAAAACTATGAAAAGAACGCATATCACAACTTAAGTCCTGAGATGCTTGAGTATCTCAACACCCTTTGGGAAACACTTAAAATTAACTAAAAATTTAAAGACAACTTATCAATTGATAAGTTGTCTTTTTATACTTAAAATGATATAATATATTTGGTGATAAAAATGAAGTGCGAAAAAGTTTTTAATGAAATCCAAAAGCTCGAAAGTGAATATTTAGATATTCTTGAGGATGTCTGTAATATAGAAAGTCCGACCGTTTGCAAAGAAGGAGTTGATGCGGTCGGTAAATATTTTATTAAGAAGGCGGAAGAACTCGGCTTTGATATCGAAGTGTCAAAGCAGGAGGTTTCGGGAGATGCAATTTGCATTACAATGAACCCGAATGTTAACGAGAAACCTGTCTGTGCATCAGGTCATATTGACACCGTGCATCCGATAGGTCTTTTCGGAAATCCACCGGTAAAGCGCGATGATAAGAATATGTACGGCCCGGGCGTTATGGATTGCAAGGGTGGCACCGTTGCAGCACTTCTGGCTATGCACGCGCTTAAAAATGCAGGATTTACCGCGCGCCCTGTTAAACTTATTCTTCAGTCTGATGAAGAAAACAGCAGCGCGACAAGCAATAAGAAAACGATTGAGTTTATGTGCGATAAGGCGCAGGGAGCGGTCGTATTTTTAAATCTTGAGGGCATAAAAGGCGAGACAGCAGTGCTTAGGCGCAAAGGAATTCTACGCTATAAATTTACCGTTCACGGTCGCGCGCTTCATTCTGCGCGTTGCCACGATGCATCCAGCGCAATCGTCGAGGCAGCACATAAAATAATAGAGCTTGAATCGCTAAAAGACGCGGAAGGACTTACCTGCAACTGCGGAATTATAAACGGCGGCAGCGCGATGAACACGGTACCCGAGGAATGTGTTTTCTATGCCGATATCCGCTTTGCAACAAATGAAGAATTGGAAAGCGTTAAAAAATTTGCTAAAGAAGTGGCAGAAAAGGCTACTATTTTGGGAACAAGCTGTGATATCGAGGAAATAAGCTTCCGCCCAGCTATGGTGTATACCGAGCGGAATGAAAAATTGCTTTCAAAAATGAATGAAATTTATGCAGAAAACGGACTTCCGACGCTTACAGGCAGATTATGCCTCAGTGGATCTGATGCGGCATATATAACCGAGAGCGGAATTCCTTGTATCGATAACTTGGGAACACACGGCAGCAATATTCACTCGGTCGATGAGTATATTGAGCTCAAATCGCTTGCTGAATCGGCAAAGAGAATTGCCGCGGTCGCATATTGCATTTAGAGGAGTAAGAAAATGGATTACAATTACCACACGCACACCTTCAGGTGCTCTCACGCAACGGGAACAACTGAAGAATATATAAAAAACGCAATAGCGAATGGAATAAAGCACCTCGGCTTTTCCGAGCATACTCCGTTTAAATTCCCCGATGGATATGAGTCGTGGTACCGTTTGCAGACGAGCGATGTTTCTGATTATTTTTCCGAGCTTTACGCACTTCGTGAGAAATATAAGGATGAAATTGAAATAAAAATCGGCTTTGAGCTCGAGTGGTATCCGCTTTATGCCGAGGAGATGATAAAGCTTGCGCTCGATTCGGGCGCTGAGTACTTGATTTTAGGTCAGCATTACCTGAAAAACGAACATCCGAGTGGAGTTCACGCTTTTGATGAAACCGACAAGGCTGAAGATATGAAGGAATTTGTCGACGAAACGATTGCAGGGATGGAAAGCGGATACTTTAGCTATGTAGCACACCCGGATATGTTGAACTTTACGGGTGATGACGAGGTGCTGAAAACCGAACTCAAAAGAATTTGCGTAGCGTCAAAAGAATTAAATCTTCCGCTTGAAATTAACTTTATGGGCATTCGCTCAAATAGAAGTTATCCGAAAATGATATTCTGGGAAATGGCAGGAGAAATGGGTTGCCCTGTAACGCTTGGGTCGGATGCTCATTCGGCGGAATCTGTTTTCGATAAAGAATCAATTAAAAAGGCGCACGATATGATTAAAAAATACAATTTAAACTATATCGGAAAACCTAAACTGAAATTGTTTAAATAAAGGAGAAAAGAAAATGAAAAATGTATTTTTAATAGGTGACTCGATAAGATTTGGTAACCCGCCGACAAGCCCGGGGTACGGAGTTTATGTAAAAGAAAAATTAAAAGGTGTTGCAGAGGTTTACGCTCCCGATGAGAACAGCCGTTTTGCGCAGTTTACTCTGCGTCAGCTTTTTGAGTGGAAACAGGCGCTTGGCGACACTGAAATAGATGTTATTCACTGGAACAACGGTCTTTGGGATGTGCTTCGTCTCCACGGCGATGAGCCGCTCACCCCGATTGATATGTATGTAACCATGCTCGAGCGCATACATAAGAAGTTAAAGCTTCTTTTCCCGAAGGCAAAGATTATTTTTGCAACATCAACCGCGGTTTTAGAGGAAAAATGCAGAGCGGACTTTGCGCGCCGCAATTCTGATATTGAAGAATACAATGAAGCGGCAAAGAAGCTTATGAATAAGCTCGGGGTTGAGGTTAACGATTTATATGAAATAACAAAAAGCTTCGGTGAAGAAATGCACTGTGATTGGGTTCACTTTAACGATGAGGGGTCGGAAATTTTGGCCGATGCGGTAGTAGCAAAAATTAAAAAGGCATTATAAAAAGAAGGGCATCCGCCCTTCTTTTTTGGAACTTTTTGTAAGACTCCTTCGTCTTAAAGGATAAAGGAGCTGATTTTATGAAAAAGAGAATTTTTGCTTTGGCTTTAATAGCAGCTTTAATTGCAGTTGCAATCGGAAGCACCTTTGCGATTGATATGTATCGGATGGATAAAAATTTACCCGTTGTATTCTCTACCTGGGGATATGACTACGCACCGCCGGTAGAGCACATAATAAAATGCCCTGCCGAAGCGCCGCGCGCTTTTCTCGCAACCGTGCTTGAAGAGGATACGACCTATATGTTGGTTGAGCCTGATAAGGAGAGCGATGAATATAAGTGTGCCGACAAGATAAGAATTGAGTATGGCACAGACCATGTTGATTATCTTTACGGTGTTGGCAGAAAGGTTGTAATTTATTACAGCGGTATGATTTTGGAATCTTATCCTGCAATGATTATAACAGACGACATTTCAACAGAGGGATTTAAGGATTTTGAAATATCTGTTGTAAAAAGCGAAGATAACAATGAGCGATTTGTTTTAAAGGATGGGCGCGATATAAGTCTTTATTACTATGGCTTGGATGAAGTAAATATTGAAATAGACGGAAAGACAATACCACTTGAGACCGCGATAAAAAAGAGATTTGTAACACTTGACGGAATTGTTGCTAAGGCGAGCAGAAAGGCACAAGAGGGAAGTGTAACCGAGCTTATCTTTGAAGATGGCGGAAGTGTACTGTATAGGTTTGAAGGCTTTTCGATTCTTAAAAAGCATACGCGCGACGGAAATCGCGATGTACATATTAAAAGTACAAACTATAAGTTTTAAATAAAAAAATCCCACCTCTTGCGAGGTGGGATTTTTAAGCTTTATTTACGCTTTTTTTGTTGTAATTGCTTTGATAACAAAGAGTGTTGCAACTGTAAGAACAGCGCCTATTGCAAGTAAGATGTATGCATTCTGGGTGAATGCAGCAAGCAAGTAGGTTACGAATGAAATGAGCGCAACCGTAATTGCATACGGGAGCTGAGTTGAAACGTGGTTAATGTGATTTGACTGGCTGCCCGCCGATGACATAATTGTTGTATCGGAAATCGGTGAGCAGTGGTCGCCGCAAACAGCGCCTGCAAGACAAGCTGAAACGCCGATGATAAGGAGCGGGCTTGTCGGGTCAAACATAACAAGAACGATCGGAATAAGAATACCGAATGTTCCCCATGATGTTCCTGTTGAGAATGCGAGAACGCAAGCAACGAGGAAGATGATAGCAGGTAAGAAGTTAGCGAGTCCCGGAGCGGCAGACTTCATAAGAGCCTCAACGAACTCAGCTGCGCCGAGAAGACCTGTCATATTCTTAAGAGCGGTAGCAAAGGTAAGGATGAGAATTGCCGGAACCATTGCGATAAAGCCCTTCGGAATGCATTCCATTGCTTCCTTGAAGGTTACAACGCGGCGAGCAATTAAGTAAATAATTGTAGCGATGAGAGCAACAATTGCACCCCACGGAAGACCAACGGTTGCGTCGGTATTACCGAATGCAGCGATAAAGCTTCCTGCAGACTCGGTGCCGCCCCACATATCAACGCCGAAGTAGCCGCCAATATAAATAAGACCGATAACTGAGATAACTACAAGCACGAGAACCGGTAAAATAAGGTCGATAACCTTACCCTTCGGGTTAGCCTTAACATCTTCAGCAGAAGCAACATCGTCCTTGCCGGAGGTAAAGAGATCCCCCTTTGTCATAGCGTTGAGCTCGTGTAACTTCATCGGACCGTAATCGAACTTCATAAGAATTATTGCGATAATGAAGACGAAAGTAAAGAGTGAGTAGAAGTTATACGGAATAGCACGAACGAATAGCTCGATTCCAGAATAGCCTGTACCCTCGGTAAACTCAGCAACAGCAGCTGCCCAGGATGAAATCGGAGCGATCATACAAATCGGAGCTGCGGTAGCATCGATTAAGTATGCAAGCTTTGCGCGTGAAATCTTGTGGCTATCTGTAACCGGGCGCATAACGCTACCAACGGTTAAGCAGTTGAAGTAGTCGTCAATAAAAATTAAAACGCCGAGGACAAAGGTTGCAAACATAGCGCCGACGCGAGACTTGATATGAGTCTCAGCCCAGCGACCGAATGCAGCCGAGCCGCCTGCCTTGTTAATAAGCGCAACGAGAGCACCTAAAATAACAAGGAAGATAAAGATACCTGCGGTACCGGAAACTGCGGAAATCAAGCCGTCATTGATAATCGCATCAAGAGCGGCAACCGGCTTCCAGTTGCAAGCGAGAAGACCGCCGAGCACGATACCGATAAAGAGTGAAGAATAAACCTCTTTGGTAATGAGCGCAAGTGCAATAGCAACAAACGGCGGAATGAGTGCCCAGAAGGTTGCGTACATACTGCTTACCTCGGCGTCCCCCGTAGCAAATGCGGTGGTTACCATAAGGAGCAGTACAGCGATGAGCACAGGGAGAGTTTTTCTCTTTGTGAATTTCATTTGTGTACCTCCTAAAAAAACAGCGCGAGAGGACTCGCGCTTATAAATTATTAAATTTATGTTAACACAGAAGAACACTATTGTCAACAAAATTAGTGTTTTTTCTCGGGTAATTGTACCAGCAAAATAGCGACAAACATCAGAACGCAACCCCAAATTTCACGAGAGGTGAGCGCACCACCCGTAAGACTCCAGCCGAGGGCAACGAGAATAACGGTTGCAAGCGTTGCAAAAACGGACTCTAAGCTCATTAAAATTGAAGCGGATGTCGGGTCTGTGTACTTCTGACCTACAATCTGCAAGGTATATGCAACGCCACACGACATAATTCCCGAATATGCAAGCTCGATTATACAGCCTGAAATCTGCGAAAGAGTGGGGATTCCTGTAAATGGTGTAATCAAAAGATCGAGAATACCGCATACAAAAAACTGCATACACGCGAGCTTAACTCCGTCAACTTTGGGGGAGAAGTGGTCGATAACAAGAATGTGGCCTGCAAAAACGAAAGCACAGAGGAAAATTAAAACATCGCCGAAGTTTAAGCTTAAACTACCGCTAATGCACATTAAGTAAAGCCCGGCGACCGCAATCAAAACGGAAACCAAAATAATAAATCTCGGTTTCTTACCCATAAATAGCCCGATAATCGGAACAATTACCATATAAAGTGCTGTGATAAAACCGGCTTTGCCCGGACTTGTATAAACCATACCGATGGTCTGGAGAGTGGATGCGACGCACAAAAATATACCGCACCAGATTCCGCCGACGATAAGCGTTTTGGTAATTGAGGGATCCCCGCCTTTGGCGCGCTTGCCTTTATCCAAAAAGTAAATGACGGGCAGAAGAACAAGACCGCCTAAAATTGAGCGAATGCCGTTAAATGCAATCGGGGGCATCGTTTCAACGCCTTTGCTTTGGAAAACGAAAGAAATACCCCAGACAAACGCGGTCAGGAGCAGAAGTAAATTGCCTTTTAATTTCTGATTGTACATAATTTAATCACCGTTTGCTATAATATCATATTTTTCGTCAGTTTTCAACTCGGAATCGCGGTTTTTGATAATGCTCTTAAAAACGGAAAAAGTTGCAACAGCAAGGCCTGCAATGGTTTTTTCAATTGATACCATATCGCCGTTTATCGACGGCTCGTCGACTATGTATTTCTGAAAGACATTCATAACGCCGAGCGTTGCATATTTTCTAATTGAAGGAGTAAGACGCATAAGCTCATACGACACTTTTTCAACATATTCGGAAAGTTTTCCCTGACTGCAAAACTCATTAAGCTCACCATTTTTGTTTAAAATAGCTTCAAGAAAATGAAACCCGCCTGAGGATTTTAAATAATAAATATTTTGTCGAGGAGCTAAACGCGATCCTAAAACATTTATATAATCATTCTCTGAAGAAAAACTGAAAATTTTCTCTCGCCTGCGGTTATAAACATCAATGAACTCTTTGTTAAAACAGGAAAGTGCCTCAGGTGAAAAACCTTGTCCGTCAAAGCTTATGCAAGAAGAAAGGTCAAAATGGAGCGAAATAAACTGAGCCTTGTTACCACCCTTTGAGTGGCCTGAAACTATTATATCAGAAGGGTTTAAATGTTCCGTATCAATTAGCTTATTAAACCAATTGAGTGCCGCAGCCTGCTGGTCAGTTGCAAAGTCGGACTTAATCTCTGCCTTTCCGTTTGTTACATATGTATTATTCTGTGAAATGCCGGAAAGCCCCTCGCCGTTATCTATCCATTCGCCCGTACCCGTTCCTTTGAAAGCAACCATTATTTTTTGATCGGGAAGCGTGAAAGCACAGGCGCAAAGCCCTTCATCAGTGCAAATTTGGCGCATAAGCTTTGCGCTTGCGAGAAATTTGTTTTTATTAAAATAATTTAAAATTATATCAAGGCGTGAGGATTTTCTAAAACTCCAACTCTTTGGGATATTGCGTTTTCGGTTATAGTGTAGCGAGAGGATAATATCATAAAAGTCTTCTCCTTGGGTTGGTGTAAAATCACTTGCAAGGTAAAGATATAAATTTAAAATTGCTGCGTCATTAACTGTATTTAAAAATTTTTTCTCCATAAAAAACACCTCATATAATTTTATTGTTTGAGTATGTACTTTGTGCTATAATATTTGCGAGGTGAAGAGAAAGATGAAATTCAATACATATCTTTTTGATTTTGACGGAACCCTTGTAGATTCGATGCCGGCATATATTGAAACAATGACGGGTATTTTAGACGATTGTAATATTAAATACGGCGAAGACTTAATTAAAATAATAACCCCGCTCGGATTTATGGGTACGGCTAAGTATTTCATGGAAGAGCTTGGCGTTAAATTATCTATTGAGGAGCTTGCAAAAAAGATGGGTGAGCGGGCAATTTATGAATATACATACAATATTCCTGCAAAAAACAATGTAATAGAAACACTGAAAAAATTAAAGGAGCGTGGAAGCGACTTAAATGTATTGACAGCAAGTCCGCACTTAACGCTTGATCCGTGTCTTAAGAGACTCGGAATTTTTGATATGTTTACAAATGTCTGGTCGTGCGATGATTTTAACACTACTAAGGCTGACCCCGAGATATATAAAATGGCCGCTGAAAAAATAGGTAAGCCGATTGAAGAAATCTTATTTGTCGACGACAATTTAAACGCAGATAAATCGGCTAAGCTTTCGGGAATCTCCGTTTCGGGAATTTATGATGAATCTTCAAAGGATATGGAGGATGAAATCCGCGCGGCGGCAGATTATTATGTGCACGATTTTTCTGAGCTTTTAGACCTTTAATAAATCGCACACTTTTTGAAAATCTATTGATAAAAAAGAGCCTCTGTGATAGAATGGCCTCAGATGTAGAAAGG
>JAZPZP010000039.1:0-6746 GCA_045544695.1 Eubacteriales bacterium
TATAAAGCTTGTCTTCCTAAGACCGCTTGGCCTCCGACTTATTAGCCATATTAACAGCTTTTGCAACAATCATTGAAACAAGCTCCTGCGGAGAGGTGACGATGATTATTCCTTCAAGTGGAAGCGATTGGAAAACAGTAAGCGGAACATCGCCTGTTCCCGGAGGCATATCAACCATCATAAAGTCGACATCCTTCCAGATAACATCTGTCCAGAACTGTTTAACGGTACCTGCGATAACCGGACCGCGCCATACTACCGGCTGCTTTTCATCCTCAAGTAAGAGGTTTACTGACATAACGTCAATGCCGGTTTTTGACTTGATCGGTAAAATTGCGTTTCCCTGAACGGTTGCCGGACCCTTGATGCCGAAAATCTTCGGAATAGATGGACCGGTAACGTCCGCATCTAAAATTGCGGTTTTCTTGCCGCGACGGTTAAGCTCGATAGCAAGAAGAGAAGTGACGAGCGACTTACCGACGCCACCCTTACCGCTTACGATACCGATAACTTTTTTGATATTACTCATTTCGTGCGGTGCTTCGCGAAAATCCGGAGTACCACCCTCGCGTGAGCTGCAATTAGCTGTGCAGCTGCCGCAATCGTGTGTGCAACCTTCTGCCATTTTAAGATACATCTCCTTTGAAATTACAATAGTAATATGATAACAAAAATGTGGGTAAATGTCAAATGTAGCGGTTGAATAAAATTAAGTCGTGTGATATAATAACATCAAATGATTTAGGAGATGGGAAATATGATAATTTCAACTGAAATAAATTCGGCATCAGCGATAGTAGGCGAAGAAAGAGCCGTTGAGCTTGTTGCAAAAGCAGGTTTTGATGCTTGGGATTTCTCAATGTTTGGAATGTGCAACTACGATTGGACTAATAAAATCTTACTTCCAAGCGAACATCCGCTTGCAGGGCCTGATTATCTTAAATTTGCGAGGAAGCTTCGCAAAATAGGCGAGGATAACGGAATTTTTTGCAACCAGTCTCACGCACCTTATCCGAGCAGTTGTGCAGAGCTCCGTTCATATTTTAAAAGAGCGATTGAATGCACGGCAGAGGCCGGTGGTAAGATTTGCGTAATCCATCCGGATAACGATTTGAGTCCGCAAGAAAATGCAGAGATGTATATGGAAGTTTTACCATTTGCAAAGGAATGCGGCGTTAAAATTGCAACAGAGAATATGTGGAATTGGGATTGGGATAAGGATGAAGCACTTCCTGCTGCATGCTCGGATCACAAGAACTTCTATGACCATATAAAAGCAATAAACGATGAGTTTTTTGTAGCGTGTCTTGATATCGGCCACGCCGAAATGAGAGGACTTAACACGAACTCGGTCGATATGATAAAAACGCTTGGAAGCAGTCTCAAAGCTCTGCATATCCACGATAACGATAAGCATGACGACTCACATCAGATTCCGTTTTCTATGGATATTGATTTTGAACCTATCGTCAAAGCACTCAAGGAGATTGGTTACAGCGGCGAATTCACTTTGGAAACCAATGCTTATTTAAATGGATATACCGCAGAAAATGTTCTCGATGGCCTTCGTGATATGGCAAAAGCAGCCCGTCGATTAGCAGATATGTTTGAAAGCTTATAAGGAGAAAATTATGCAGGATATTCTTTTTGCACTCAATATCGTTGCGCCAGTCTTTATGATTGTCGCAATCGGATATTTTTTAACTCAGATAAAAGTCTGGAACGGTGATTTTTTAAAAATTGCAAATAAGCTTTGCTTTAATGTATTTTTACCAATTTATCTTTTTTATAACATATATAAATCGGATTTTACTCAGGTTTTTGATATAAAGCTTATTGGTTTTATTTTTGTATCTGTTACAGTAATTTTTGCTGTCGGTCTTATTTTAATTCCGCTTATCACAAAGGACAGAGGAAGATGCGCAGCGGTAATTCAGGCTCTTTTCAGAGGAAATTACGCGCTTCTTGGTGTTCCAATATGCCAGAGTATGTTTGGCGATGCAGGTGGCGCTGCAGCTGCGGTTGCTTCGGCTTTCGTAATTCCGTATTTCAATATTTTAGCGACGATACTTCTGAGCATTTATAGCCGTGACCACGTTACTTCTCCAAAAGAAGTGTTTATTAAAATTTTAAAGAATCCGCTTCTTATAGGCTGTGTTCTCGGTATTATTGCGGCGCTTTCAGGAATAAAAATCCTGGGCGCTTTTGAAAAAACTCTTGAAAATATTAAGGGTATCACAACACCATTTTCACTTCTTGTTCTCGGTGGCGACTTTAAGTTCCGCGAGTTTGCTTCAAATTTAAAGCCGGTTATTTTTACAACTTTTGGAAGACTTGTTATCGTTCCTGCAATTGTACTTACAATTGCGGCAATATTAGGCTTCAGTCACGAGTCACTCGGTGTTTTGATCGCGGTTTATGCTACACCCGTTGCGGTGTCAAGTTATCCGATGACAAGGCAGATGAACGGAGATTACGAGCTTGCAGGTCAGCTTGTCGTATCAACTACCTTCTGCTCAATGTTCACTATTTTTATTTTCGTGTATGCTCTGAGAATTGCAGGGCTTGCATAGGAGGATTTTATGGAACGCTTACAAAAGATTTTATCCACTTGCGGTGTTGCATCGCGTCGTGCGGCTGAAAAGATGATTGAAGACGGTCGAGTTACTGTAAACGGTGAGGTTGCAACTCTCGGCACTAAGGCTGACCTTGATAACGATTTGATTGCTGTTGACGGTAAGCTTATTGCCAAACCGCAGAAAAAGACATACATTATGCTCAATAAACCGCGTGGTTTTATAACAACGCTTAAGGATGAGCGAGGAAGAAGAACTGTTCTTGATTTAATTGACTTACCGACTCGCGTATATCCGGTAGGCAGGCTTGACTATCAGTCTGAAGGACTTTTACTTCTCACAAATGACGGTGAGCTTACTCAAAGTCTTACACATCCGTCGCACGAGATTGGAAAACAATATATTGTAACGGTAAAGGGCGATGTTGACGAAGCTCTTACTGCTCTCAGACTTCCGTTTATTTTAGACGGTAAGGCAACAGTTCCCGCTCAGGCGTCCGTTCTTCGCGAAACAAGTGAGGGTGGCACCTTATCCATCACAATTTATGAGGGAAGAAATCGCCAGATTCGCAGAATGTGCGAAATGTCCGGTCTTGAGGTTGTGCGCTTAAAGCGCGTGTCGATAGGAAAGCTTGAAATGGGCGCGCTTCGCTCAGGCGAGTGGCGCCATCTTACGGACAAAGAAATTGCATATTTAAAAGGACTTCGCAGATGAGCGAGCTTCTGATTGCTAAAATTGAGGATAAAGCGCGTCGTACACAGGATAAGAATATCCCGACGGCACTCGGCTTTTTAGATTCTGCAGAGCAGGCAATTGCTGAAGGAAAACTTAAACTTTCGCAGAGTCGATACTTTTTATCGGGAGGATATGAGGGAGCTGAGCGTAAGTTTTTATTCTTTTTGCCGGAGTATCTCGATGAAGAATTTTTCCCGTTAGATGAATATATTACCGCGTTTTCAGCTAAAGTTCCGTTCGGCAAACCTACGCACCGTGACTTTTTGGGCTCGATTTTAGGGCTTGGAATAGAGCGTGAATGCATTGGAGATATTTTGGTCGGCGAGGAAACGGTTTTTCTGGTAGATAAGAAAATAGCAGCTTTTATTGCTGAAAATCTTAAAAAAGTAGGCAGGCTCGGAGTGTTCCTGAAAGAAATACCGCTAACGGATATTAAAGCGGTTGAAGAACCATTTGATGAAGTTGAGGTAAGTGTTGCGTCCTTAAGACTTGATGCACTGTGCGCCGCAGCGTTTAATATATCGCGAAGTGCGGCAGTATCGGCAATTGAAAGTGGTCAGGTATCTAAAAACTGGCTTCCTTGTGAAAATGTATCCGAACAGCTTTCGGAAGGTGATTTAATATCCTTCCGAGGAAAGGGCAGAGCAAAGCTTTTTCGAATTGGAGGTACATCAAAAAAAGGAAGAACCTTTGCGAATTTCAAAGTATATATAAAAAACAAGTGACTGGATTCTCATCAAGTCACTTGTTTTTTGTCATCCATAGTGGAGATGCACGCATTTTTGCGCTACTTATTATTCCAACTGCCATAAAGCTTGCGAGAACAGAGGAACCGCCATAACTAAAGAATGGAAGTGTAATTCCAATAACCGGTAAAATTCCGAGGCACATGCCGACATTTTCAATTACCTGGAAAATAAGCATCGCCGCAACGCCCATACAGGCGTATGAAGCACACGTTCCGATAGAGCGCTTTGCGATTGCTATGCATCTTAATATAATCAAAGTTAAAAGCGCACATATTGCAAGGCAACCGAGCATTCCAAGCTCCTCGCCTGCAACCGCGAAAATGAAGTCGGTATGCTTTGCGGGAAGATATCCGTATTGCGTTTGCGTGCCGTTAAACAGTCCTCTTCCGAAAAAACCACCCGAGCCGAGGGCAATTTTACTTTGAATTGCCTGATAACCCTTTCCGAGTGGGTCGAGCTCGGGATTAAAAACAACTAAAATTCGAAGCTTTTGGTATTCGTTGAGCAGCGGCCAGAGAAGAGGAGCGAGAGCTCCTACTAAAACACCTGCACCAATAAACCAGCGAAGCTTTAAGCCTGTAAAGAAAAGCATTACTATGAAAATAAACATATAAACAAGTGCAGTTCCGAGGTCTTTTGAAATGAAAATAACCATCGCAATAGGAATGGCCGCGTGAAGAATAAGATAACCTATTGATTTAAGTGACGGCAAATCCTCGCGCATCTGATAAATATGCCCGGAAAGAGTTAAAATAAATAGAATTTTACCAAACTCGGCAGGCTGAATACCAATTGGACCAAATCGAATCCAAGCGTTATTTCCTGTAGTTTCACTTCCCGTACCGAAGATTATAAGCGAGCCTATAAGTATTAAGTTGAAAACGTAAAGCACCTTCCACATATTGCAGATAGCATCAAAATCCGCAATAGAAAAAAGGATGAATAAAATAATACCCATACATACCGCTGCAAGCTGCACTTTCATAAAGCTGCCAGAAGAATAACTCGCGGTAGCACTGGCAATCAATAGTGTACCGTAAGAGGCTGCAACAAGGGATAAAACCAAAATCCAGCTGTCAATCTTTTTTACAAATATACGAATGTTAGTTAAAAAGTCGCGCATGAAAATTTCACCTCGCTCAATTTATTTTAGCATAACTTCATTTTAACATCAATATCTTTGACAAAAAAGCTTGATAATACGCGATTTTTGGTTTATAATTAATACATATATTCATACTGGGGGAATATGGAAATGCTTACAGATATTGAAGTTGCTCAGAGTGCAAAAATGCTAAAAATAAATGAGGTTGCAAAGAAGCTTGGTATTTCGGAAGATGAGCTTGTGCCGTACGGTCACTATAAGGCAAAGCTTAGCGAGGAGCTTATTTCAAGAGTTTCGGGCAATAAAGACGGAAAACTCGTTTTAGTTACGGCTATTAACCCGACTCCGGCAGGTGAGGGTAAAACTACAACCACCGTTGGTATCGGTCAGGCGCTTGGAAAACTTAATAAAAACGCAATTATTGCGCTTCGCGAGCCGTCACTCGGACCGGTTTTCGGTGTTAAGGGCGGTGCCGCAGGTGGCGGATATGCTCAGGTTCTCCCGATGGAGGATATTAATTTACACTTTACCGGTGATATGCACGCGATTACAAGTGCAAACAACTTACTTTGTGCGCTTATCGACAACCATGTTCAGCAGGGTAACGCTCTTCAGATCGACCCGAGAAAGATTGAGGTTAAGCGTGTTTTAGATATGAATGACCGCGCGCTTCGCAATATAGTTATCGGCCTTGGCGGCAAGACAAACGGTGTTCCGCGTGAGGACGGTTTTATGATTACCGTTGCAAGTGAAGTTATGGCGATTTTGTGTTTGAGCCGTGACCTTGAGGATTTAAAGCGTCGCTTTGGAGATATGCTTGTTGCGTATACTTATTCAGGAGAGGCAGTCTATGCACGCGATTTGAACGCGCAGGGCGCTATGGCGGCTCTTATGAAGGATGCGATTTTACCAAACCTTGTCCAGACGCTTGAGGGAACTCCGTGTATTATGCATGGTGGCCCATTTGCGAATATTGCTCACGGATGCAACTCAGTTCGTGCAACAAAGCTTGCGCTCAAGCTTGCGGATTATGTAATTACAGAGGCAGGCTTTGGCGCTGACTTAGGTGCTGAGAAGTTCTTTGATATAAAGTGCCGTCTTGCAGGTCTTAAGCCTGATTGCGTTGTTCTGGTTGCCACCGTTCGTGCGCTTAAATATAACGGCGGTGTTGCAAAGGCAGATTTAGCAAATGAAAATTTAGAAGCGCTCTCTCGCGGTATCGTTAACTTAGAAGCACATATTGAGAATTTATCCAAATACAATGTGCCGGTAGTTGTTGCGATTAACAGATTCGGAACAGACACTGATGCTGAGCTTAAATTTATCGAAGAAACCTGTAAACGACTCGGCGCTGAGTATGCGTTAAGTGAAGTGTTTGCAAAGGGTGGCGACGGCGGAATCGAGCTTGCTGAGAAGGTGGTTGCCGTTGCGGATTCCGGTAAATCAAACTTTAAGCCGATTTATGATGACGAATTATCAATTACAGATAAGATTAAAACTATTGCAACGAAAATATACGGTGCAAAGGACGTTAACTTTACAACAGCTGCAAGCAAGGCTATTGCTCAGATTGAAAAATTA
>JAZPZP010000040.1:0-27066 GCA_045544695.1 Eubacteriales bacterium
AACAACTGCAATTAAGCTTATTGAAAGATTTGTGCGCGCGGGTATAAATCCTGAACTTTCACTTAAAACAATAAGCTCCGCTATGCTGCTCTCAAATGAGCAGAGCGGAGGTTTTACAACAGTTGACTTTATGCGTTTTGATTTATATAGCGGATTGGCAGAGTTTTATAAACTCGGAAGTGCGCCCACTTATGTAAAACGCGAAGGGAATGTCAGACGAATATGCAGCTTAAGCTTTCCTGCAGGTGTACCGACACCAAATGAAAGCAAGCCTGAACGCTTTACTCAAACTTTGCACGAAGGAGATTTTATCGTATTTACAACTGATGGAGTTTCGGAGGGAGATGATTTATGGCTATATGAGCTCATATCAAAATATGATGACGGCAGTGCAAAGAGACTCGCAGATGAAATTATTGCAACTGCTACCGCAAAAAACGGAAACAGCGATGATATGACAGTTTTGGTTTTGCGTGTGGATAAAAACAATTAGGCAGGGGAATACTTGCTTAAGGAGGAAATTGAGTTATGGTTAAAGGAATTTCAAAGCGCGCGATACTCGTTAAAGCACTTCCGAATACTATGTTCGAGGAAGCGATATTTTTCTTAAAAGAGGACATAATGACAGATGGAGTTGATGCCGATGGACTTTTAAAGGAAGCTTATGCGGTTGCAGCTCGCTGTACTGATAAGAGAAAGCTGAAAATTTCAAAGCGTGTTGCTCAGGCAACTTCGTTTACGGCACTCGGTGCATCCCTTGTAGGGCTTATATGGATGCTCAGTATTATAATATAAAAAGAGAGGGAACTTTGTTCCCTCTCTTTTTATATCGTTTTACCGAAGTATTCAACTGTTTTTGAAATGCGCGCCATAAGCTCATCAAATGTATCCGGGGTAATTGACTGAGGACCGTCGCAAAGTGCAGCCTCCGGGTTATTATGAACCTCAATCATAAGACCGTCTGCTCCTGCCGCAATTGCCGCCATAGAAAGCGGCTCAACCATATCGCGGATACCTGCCGCGTGAGACGGATCAACGACAATCGGAAGATGCGTTTTTTTCTTAAGCATCGGTATTGCGGAAATATCAAGTGTGTTTCGATACGCACTCTCAAAGGTTCTTATTCCGCGCTCGCAAAGAATGACATTTTCGTTACCGCCTGCCATAATATATTCAGCGCTCATAAGAAGTTCTTCGATGGTATTTGACATACCGCGCTTTAAAAGAATCGGGGTGTTTAGTTTTCCGACCTCTTTTAAAAGACGAAAGTTTTGCATATTGCGTGCGCCGATCTGAATTAAATCGACATCGCGGAAAAGACCGATATCTGATGTACCCATAAGCTCGGTTACAATCGGAAGACCGGTGACCTCTTTTGCATGAAGGAGAAGACGGAGACCTTCATCTTCAAGACCCTGGAATGCATAAGGTGATGTACGCGGCTTGAATGCACCGCCGCGAAGAAGGCCTGCGCCTGCTGATTTAACGCGGTTTGCTACCTCGGATATCTGTTCCTCGTTTTCAATTGAGCACGGGCCTGCAATAACCTGGAAATGACCGCCACCAATTTTTCTGCCGGCTATATTTACTATGGTATCCTCGGGGTGCATACGGCGATTTGTCGCCTTATACGGCTCCTGTATACGACGGACGGACTCGACCGCTTCATTTGACGAAAGCTGATCTATGTTTATTTTGGTTGTGTCGCCGACGAGGCCCCAAAGAAGCGTTTTTTCACCCTGGGATTCATGGATTACCATACCAAGGTCTTCAATTTTGTGCTTTAATCTAAGTATTTGTTCTTGTTCTACATCTTTTTTTATAATTACAATCATTTTTTAAAGCCTCCGAGTCTATAGGAAATAAAGCCGATTGCAGTGCCGAGAATAGCACCGGTTAAAATATCGGTAAAGAAATGAACGCCTAAATATACGCGTGAAATTGCTACGAAAAAAGCGAGGGTAAGCGCGTAAATTCCGTATGATTTATTATATCTAAATAAAACTGTTGCCGCTGCAAACGAGGTTGTCGTATGCGAAGACGGAAAAGACGCACCACTTGGCTTCGGGATAATAAGTCGGATGTTTTCAAGTATTTCAAACGGGCGCGGGCGCATAAATATCGGCTTAAGCAGATACTCGCTTATCAGAATCGCGCAAAGCAGAGAGATAAGCATAACAAATCCGCATCTTCTCGTCTTTTTAAAGCAAAGAAGCAGCGCTCCCGTAATTATCCAGACCGCTCCCGAATCCGCAAGGCGGGTTACAAATATCATAACATTATCAAGGAGCGGAGTATTGAGATAACTTGAAACAAAGCCAGCTATAAAAATATCAAGCTTTTCTATAAAGTATAACAAATCAGTGTGCCTCGCTTAAAAGAAAATATTATTTTCAAGTGCAGAGTTTAAAAGGTTTGATGCACTCATAATATCGCGCAGGTCAATCACTTCGCACGGAGAGTGGATATAACGGGTAGGAATGCTTATTCCACCAGACATAACACCGCCGCGTGAAAGATGAATTGCGCCCGTATCTGTACCGCCATCTGTCATAATTTCGTTCTGATAAGAAATGCCGTTCTTTTCAGCAAGCTCCTGGAGCGCAGAGGTCATTTTCGGATGGCATAAAACCGAGCGATCCATAATTTTAATTGCGGCACCAAGACCTAATTTAACATCCATTTTAATATCGCTCTCGGGCATATCACCGCTGTCGGTAACATCAAGATTGATTGCAAACTGTGGCTCAATCGAATGCGCCGCAACGCGCGCGCCGCGGAGTCCGACTTCTTCCTGAGAAGTAAATGCAAAGTACAAGTCATATTCGCAGTTTTTAATGCTTGAAAGAGACATAAGAAGAAGCGCAACACCTGCGCGGTTATCAAGATATGGAGCGCAAATCTTGTGCTCACCTAAACGTCTGATATCACCGCAGAACACAGCACAGGTTCCAAGTGGAACGAGCTTTTTTGCTTCCTCTGCACTCTCAGCACCGACATCAATGTAAAAATGATGTATCTTTCTATCCTTTAATTCAACCTTTGTGTCGTAAGAAATAACACCGCAAACACCATTTGTGAACATAACGGGAATGTTGTGAATGTCGGAAAGCGTAAGACCGCCGAGCGCACCGAAACGGATAAAGCCGTTTTCGTCATAATGCGTTGCAATCATACCAATTGTGTCCATATGGGCGGAGAGCATAAGTCTTGCACCCGTTCCCTTTTTATGAACAATTAAATTTCCGAGCGCATCGCGGGAAACTTCATCCGCATAGGGGGATGCGAGCGTCTCAATTACAGAAGCGATATCTCCCTCACATCCAGTAGGAGATTTTGCCTCATTCAGTTTATTTAAAATATCTAAAAAATCAAGCATCTTTAATCCTCCCAATTCTCAAGGAAAAGCTTAGTAAGCTTTAAGCAGTTTTCGATATCTGCGGCACTTGCAACGCAGGACGGAGAATGAATATAACGTACGGGTACCGAGATGGACGCAACTCTGACACCATTACCGCTCTTGTGAATGATACCTGCATCGGTACCGCCAGAAACGAACTTTTTAATCTGCCAGGGAATATTATTTTCATCAGCAATAGCACATAGCTTTGAAAAATACGCTTTATCGTAAATCGTGCCTCTGTCCATACATCCGATTACCGGACCTGCATTTAAATTGCAGACTTCCTGAGCTCCCTGCATTTCGGGAATATCTGCCGCGGTAGTGCCCTCAAGCACTAAGCAGGAAGACGGGCAAATCCTGTTTGCGGCAACGGTTGCACCGCGAAGTCCGACCTCTTCCTGGACTGTAAATACAAACCAGGTATCGAAAGGGAGATCTTCCTTTAAAACGGTGAGCATAATCGCGCAGCCGGCGCGGTCATCAATCGCGCGAGCCTTTACGAAATTATCGCCAAAGGTGTAAAACTCGCTGTCAAACACGGCGAAGTCACCGAGGTTAACAAGCTTTTCAGCCTGAGCTTTGCTCGTAGCGCCGATGTCTATATATAAATCATCGGTCTTAGGGACGCTTTTGCGCTCATCCTTAGTTGACAAATGTACTGCCTTGACGCCGATAAGTCCCGGATACTTTCCGCAGACCAAAACGCGTTTTCCAATAACCACGCGGCGATCAACACCGCCGATAAAGCCGAACTTTAAATATCCGTCCTCGGTAATGCTTTTTATAATAAGACCGACCTCGTCCATATGAGCACATACCATACGTGGAGCGGGAGGTGTTTTTCTACCGCGTTTAAATACGAAAAGATTTCCGATAGAATCTTTGAAAATCTCGTCGGCATACTGCTTTGCTTCCTTATAAATGAAAGCGGAAACATCATCTTCCCAGCCGGAAACACCATTTACAGTGCAGAGCTTATTTAGCAAATTAAGCATTTTTACCCACCTCCGCACTTAAATTTAATATGAATTCGGAAAGGAGGCGCGAGGTTGCACGCACGTCCTTTTCACAAAGCGTTTCAAACGGAGTGTGCATATAGCGGAGAGGGATAGACAAAAGTCCTGTCGGAATACCCTCGCGAGCGACCTGAATTGGCCACGCATTCGTTCCTGTTTCGCCCTCCATAACCTCGAGAGTGTGCGGGATTTTTTTATCCTTTGCAGCTTTAATGAGAGCGTCGGAAATCGGGCGGTTGATATTAGGGCCAAGTCCGATTGCGACGCCGGATCCTAAATCAAAGGTGCGCGGCTTTCCTGCATCGGGTGTTGTTCCATGAGTTACATCGACTGCGATTGCATAGTCGGGATTTATTGAATATGCACCGACCTTTGCACCGCGACAGCCGACCTCTTCCTGAACACTTCCCATAACCGCAATGTCTATATTCAAATGCTTTGCTTTAAGCATATCGAGCGTGAGCAAAAGGGATGTAAAGCCTGCTCTGTCATCAAGCGCTCTGCCGGATATGAATTTATTCTGAAGCTTAACGCAGTCAGCACTATAAATAACCGGAGTTCCGACCGGAATTTTACCCCGCGGGTCACTTAAACCTACATCGATATAAAGCTTGTCCTTCGGAATGGATTTGTTCATATCTTCTGCGGTCTGAATGTGCGGCGGTAGACAGGTGATAACACCGCGATACGGCGTGTCTGCAAGAACTATAACCTCGCGTGCAGGAAGCATCCTGACATCGACGCCACCAACGGTTTCGAAGGTTAAAAAGCCATTCTTATAACCGCTTACAATGAAACCGATTTCGTCGATATGAGCATCGAGAAGAAGACATTTAGCTCCTTCCTTTCCGCACTTGCGGATGCCGATAACATTGCCGAGGTTATCAATTGAAACCTCGTCCGTATATTCTCCTAAAAGTCGCGCCGCACGGCGCGCAGCAACCTGCTCCATACCTGATACTGCAGGTGAGGAACAGAGCTTTTCTATCGTTTTAAAAATATCCAATCGTTACACCTCGTTAAGCCGAGCAGAGTAGGACTACTCAAGCCTTAAACTTGTTAAATTTTCCCCTTTTAGCCTTGTCGTCCTCCGCGCCGAAAAGCCATAAAATTTTCCGGCGTTTAAACCTTAAGCGGTTCGACCCTGTTCGGCTTAAAGTGAATTGACTATTTTTCTGAAAGTTTCTCCGCGTTCTGCGAAGTTCTTAAATAAATCAAAGGAAGCACAAGCGGGTGAGAGCGCTACGATATCGCCACATTCGGCAATTTCATAAGCCTTTTTAATGGCAGCCTCAAATGTGCTTGGGCGGTAAATCGGGAGCGTTTCAGCGCAGTACCCGTCTGAATTTACTACGGCAGCTTCAATTTTGTCTGAAGTTTTACCGATTAAGATGAGCGCCTTTACATGCTCAATTATCTCGGGACCGAGAACATCAAACGGGATTTTTTTATCATATCCGCCTGCAATTAAAATGATTTTTTGCTTAAATGAACGAAGCCCTGCAATAGTTCTGGTAGGACTTGATGCAATCGAGTCATTGTAGAACAAAATGCCGTCCTTTTCTCGGACAAGCTCCATTCTGTGCTTAACACCGTTAAAGGATTTTGCAACGCTCTTTATTGTGTCAAAGGAAACAAGCCCGTCAACAGCGGCGATAGCCGCAAGGTAGTTTTCAACATTGTGAAGACCGGGTATTTTAATGTCACCAACCGACATAACGGACTTTTCCCCTGCGTAAATTACGCCATCTTTCACACAGTATTCTGCATTTTCGCGGCGCGAGAATAAATGAGAAGAAAACTTATTGGAAATTTCACGCGTCACAGCGTTGTCGAGATTTAATACGATGCGAGCATTTTTATTATGTTTTAAAAGGTTAACCTTTGCCTCAGTGTATTCCTCCATAGATTTGTGAACATCGAGATGGTTTGGGGCAATATTTGTGATAACCGCGATGTCGGGGCTATTTGACATCGTCATAAGCTGGAACGAGGAAAGTTCTAAAACACAGAAGTCGTTTTCCGTCATTTCGGGAACTTTGTCAAGAAGCGGTGTTCCGATATTACCGCCGACAAAACAGTTGTAGCCTTCTGCTTTTAAAAGCTCATAGATTATCGTTGTGGTGGTGGTCTTGCCGTCACTTCCCGTAATGCCGATTATTTTAGCAGGACAAACCTTGAAGAAAATTTCCATCTCCGAGGTTACAATACTACCCTTTTCGCGAGCGGCGTTAAGCTCAAAAACGTCCGGACGCATACCCGGGGTTTTAAAAATTATTTCATCATCTATGTCTTTAAGATAATCTTCACCGCAGATAATTTTAGCACCCTGCGCTTCGAAAATATCAGCATCTTCTGAAAGATCACTGCGGAGTGCCTTATCGCGAATGGTAACAAGTGCACCTGCGCTAAGTAAAAGACGAATGAGCGGAGTATTGCTCACACCCATTCCTATAACGGAAATTTTCTTTCCTGAAACATCGTTTAAAAACTTTTGATATTTAGTAGACATAAGCCCCACCTCTTCAAAATATTATACCACTTATTTCTGATATTTAGAAGAGGTTATTTACTAATTTTTCAAATAATGTTAAAATAATTAAAAAGGGAGGGGATAATATGCCGCTTGTCAAAAACAGTGAATATGAAGTGAAAATAGCAGGATATAACAGCGACGGCGCAGGTGTGTGCAGAATTGACGGGCAGGTCGTTTTTATCCCCGGTACCATTGACGGTGAAGTTTGCCGAATTAAAATATTAAAGGTGAATAAAAATATCGCATACGGCAAGCTCGTATCGGTCATTACCCCGTCGGAAAATCGAATTGAACCTGAGTGTAAATATTATCCTCGTTGCGGTGGATGCGATTTTCACCATATGTCCTATAATGAGGAGCTTCGCGCTAAGGAAAATCAGGTTCAAAGCGTTATTTCGCGCATCGGCGGTCTTGACATAAAGGTTGAGCCGATAGTAGGTTCAGAGAATACCACGCGTTATCGCAACAAGGCACAGTTTCCGATAGGGATGGCAGATAAAATTGTGTCGGGCTTTTATCGCTCTCACAGTCACGATATCGTTCCGTGTGACGATTGCATTATTCAGTCTGAATTTGCAAATGAAATCTGCAAAGCGGTTATTTCCTGGATGGAAAAGTTTAATATTTCGCCCTATGACGAGCGAGAAAACAAAGGCATCGTTCGCCATATTTATGTGCGAAACACAATGCTTTGCCTTGTTGTAACGAAGAAGCCTAAGTTTTTAGCGGAGCTTACAGATATCGTTTTAAAAGCGCATCCCGAGACGAGTGGAATTATCTTAAATTACAATAGTGAAAGCACGAATGTGATTTTAGGTAATAAGGACGAGGTTATATTCGGTGAAGGATTTGTAACGGATACGCTTTGTGGAAATGAGTTTGAGCTCTCGCCGCACGCATTCTATCAGGTAAATCACGCGCAGGCGGAGCGATTATACGCTCTTGCAATCGAGAAAGCCGGGCTTTCTGGAAACGAAACGGTTATAGATTTATATTGCGGTGCGGGTACTATAACGCTGGCACTTGCGAAATATGCAAAGAGTACCATTGGTGTTGAAATTGTACCACAGGCAATCCAAAATGCAAAGGAAAATGCAAAGCGCAACGGGGCAGAAAATGTCGAATTTATCTGCGGCGATGCAACTCTTGCCGCAAGTGAATTAAAGCGCCGAGGAATAAACGCTGACGTTGTGGTGGTTGACCCACCGCGAAAGGGTTTAACGCCCGAGCTTATAAAAACGATTGCCGAAATTAGTCCTAAACGCGTTGTATATGTTTCGTGTGACCCCGCAACGCTCGCTCGCGACCTAAAGCTTTTCGGCGAAGTGAGTTATAAAACCGAATCGGTAACCCCGGTTGATATGTTTCCGAGAACCCGCCATTGCGAATGCGTTGCAAGTTTAAGAAGAGCGTAGCATATATTTTTTTGAGGTGAAAAAATTGAACGCAATAGTTATTTACAAATCAAAATATGGTTCTACACAGGCATATGCAGAGTGGATTGCAGAGGAGCTTTCTTGCAAAGCACAGGATGCAAAAACCGTAAAAATTGATGACTTAATGGAATACGACACTATAATTTACGGCGGCGGTCTTTACGCTGAGGTTATTGCAGGCGTGCATCTTATTACAAAGAACATTGATAAGCTTTCAGATAAAAAGCTTATAGTTTATTCGACGGGAATTACGCCGCTTTCCTGCCGCGAATATTACGATACTCTTGTTATGGACAAAAACTTTAAAACAAAGGAAATACGCGAAAAAATTAAAGTTTATAACTTTATGGGTAAAATGGTGCTTGATGAATTATCTGTTGTACACAGAACTGCTATTAAAACACTTAAAAAGATAATGTCGAGCAAGGAAAACCCGAGCGAGATGGAAAAACTCTTAATTGACTTATGTGATGCAGACGGAGATTTCAGTGATAAATCAGCGATTTTTGAACTGTGTGAATATGCGCGGAAATAGTTTATGATTTAATTGACTTAATACATAAAACAGAGTATAATAAGCATATAATAGGTGATTTTTTGTATTTTGGGTGATGAAAATGAAAGTATTGGTATTTACAAATTCTATTGGCGGATTATACTTGTTCAGGAAAGAATTGATGCAGGAGCTCATTAAAAAGGGCTACGAGGTGCATATTGCTGCCCCGCAGGCTGAGCGGGCGGATGATTTTATTGCTTTCGGTTGCAAATTCATTCCAATAAATATAGACAGAAGAGGCACAAATCCGATTAAAGATATGGGCCTTTTTCTTAAGTTTGCCAAAATTATTAAGTCAGTCAAGCCAGGTGTTATTTTAACATATACCGTAAAGCCGAATATGTACGGTGCAGTGTGTGCAAAGCTTTTCCGTATCCCTGTACTTGCGAATATTACAGGTCTTGGCACGGGCATTAACAGTAAAAATATTGTAGGGCGCCTTTTAAGATTTTTATATAAGCTTGCCCTTAATTCCCAGCGCTGCATTTTTGCACAGAATGAGAGTATTCGTGCCTTCCTTGAAGAGAATAAAATAAAAGCCAAAAAGACTGTTCTCATCCCGGGTTCGGGCGTCAATGTAAATCATTATTCCCTCCTCGATTATCCCGAGGGTGACACGATAGACTTCTTCTTTATCGCCCGTGTTATGAAAGAAAAAGGAATTGAAGAGTATATACAGGCGGCAAAGCATTTTACCTCCTTGCGCAAGGATGTAAGATTCCACATCTTTGGTAGGTGCGAAGAGGCATATACCGAGCGCTTGGCACAGCTACAGGATGAAGGGGTTCTCATTTACCACGGGTTGTGTCGTAATCTGATTGAAGAACATAAATACAATTGCTGTACAATTCAAGCATCGTATCACGAGGGAATGTCAAATGTAATTTTAGAGAGTGCTTCATGCGGCAGACCATGCCTTTGCTCGGATATTCCGGGCTGCAGGGAAGCGGTAAATGACGGCAAAACCGGATTTCTTTTTAAATCTCAGAGTGCAGACTCTTTGATTGAAGCCATTGATAAGTTCCTTAAAATATCTGTAGAAGAGCGCAAGGAAATGGGAATTGCTGCGAGAGAAAAGATGATTAATGAATTCAACCGTCAGCTCGTTATTGATGCATATATGACTGAAATAGATGCGATTGCTGCTGAAAAAGGAAGTAAGTAAATGAAAAAATTATACGAAAGAATAGTTTCAGGCGAGGAAAAAATATCGCTTATCGGACTCGGATATGTTGGAATGCCGATTGCTGTTTCCTTCTCAAAAAAGGTCAAGGTTATTGGCTTTGATGTGAACTCAAATAAGATAGCACTTTACAAAAGCGGAATTGATCCGACAAATGAAGTGGGAAATGAGAGAATAGCAGAATGCAGCGTTGAATTTACCGACGATCCTATGGCTTTGCGCGATGCGAAATTCCACATTGTAGCTGTACCGACTCCCGTAAATGAGGATAAAACTCCGGATTTATCGCCGGTTGAGGGCGCAAGTCGCATACTTGGCAAAAATCTTACCCGCGGCTCGGTTGTTGTTTACGAGTCAACTGTATATCCGGGTGTCACCGAGGAGGTCTGCGTACCGATTCTGGAAAAGGAAAGCGGACTTAAATGCGGCGTCGATTTTAAAGTCGGTTACTCACCGGAGAGAATTAATCCGGGCGATAAGGTTCACCGCCTTGAAACGATTACCAAAATTGTCTCAGGAATGGACGATGAAACGCTTGAAACGGTCGCAAGTGTTTATGAGCTTGTAGTTGATGCAGGTGTGCATCGTGCGCCGAGTATTAAGGTTGCTGAGGCGGCTAAGGTAATTGAAAACAGTCAGCGAGACATAAATATCGCTTTTATGAATGAGCTTTCAATTATTTTCAACAGAATGGGAATTGACACAAAGGCAGTTCTTGAAGCAGCAGGAACAAAGTGGAATTTTCTTAAATTTTTCCCAGGCCTCGTGGGTGGTCATTGTATTGGAGTTGACCCATACTACCTTACATATAAGGCAGATATGCTCGGCTATCACTCACAGGTAATTTTGGCCGGCAGACGCATAAATGACGGTATGGGCAAATATGTTGCTGAGAATATCGTTAAAAAGCTAATTGCGGCTAATGTTTCGGTAAAAGATGCAAGAGTTGCAATTCTCGGCTTTACATTTAAAGAAAATTGTCCGGATACGAGAAATACCAAGGTTATAGACATTGTAAAAGAACTCAATGAATATGGAATTGAGCCGTTTGTTTGCGATCCGCAGGCGGACAGCGATGAGGCAAAAAGACTTTATGGTCTCGAATTTAAACCTCTTTGCGAAGTTAAGGACATGGATTGCGTAACAATCGCTGTTTCGCACGATGAATTTGGAAGGATGTCTTTGAGTGACTTTGACGCTATGTTTAGAAGAACAGAGATGTCCAAGAAGGTTTTAATCGACATAAAGGGCATACTTGACAGAAAAGAAGCCGAAGAGCTCGGATATAATTATTGGAGGTTATAAAAATGGGGTACAAAGACGTTAAATTTCCCGAGGGTTCAAAGTTTTTAGTAACAGGCGGCGCGGGTTTTATCGGATCAAACATTTGCGAAGCAATACTTGGTATGGGCTACAAAGTAAGATGCCTTGACGATTTTTCAACCGGCAAGAGAGAGAATATCGAAGCATTTTTAAATAACCCGAATTTCGAGCTTTTAGAGGGTGATATTCGCAATTTTGATACCTGTATGAAGGCTTGTGAAGGAATCGACTACGTTTCGCATCAAGCAGCTTGGGGCAGTGTTCCGAGAAGCATTGAGATGCCGCTTTTATATGAAGATATCAATATCGGCGGAACGATAAATATGATGGAGGCAGCAAGACAGAACGGAGTCCGTAAGTTCGTTTATGCGTCGAGCTCATCTGTATATGGCGATGAGCCGAACCTTCCAAAACGAGAGGATAGAGTCGGAAAGGTTCTTTCTCCGTATGCACTTACAAAGAAGACCGACGAGGAGTACGGAAGGCTTTATACAAAGCTTTACGGCCTTGAAACAGTAGGATTTAGATACTTTAATGTTTTCGGTAAAAGACAGGATCCGTATGGATATTATGCAGCAGTTATTCCGAAATTTTTAAAGGCACTTCTCAGCGGCGAGGCACCGACGATTAACGGTGACGGCAAGCAGTCGAGAGACTTTACCTATGTTGAAAATGTTGTTGAGGCAAACCTCAAAGGTATGGCGTCATCAAGCGAAGCAGCAGGTGAGGCATTCAACATAGCTTATGGTGGACAGGTTTACTTAATTGACTTATACAACAAGCTTTGCGACGCGCTCGGTGTTGATATAAAGCCGATATACGGCCCGGACCGCGCAGGCGATATCAAGCACAGTAATGCCGATATTTCAAAGGCGAGAAAATTACTCGGGTATGATCCGGATTATAGCTTTGAGGACGGAATTGTTCTCGCAATTGATTGGTATAAGGAGAATTTATAATGGGCTTGTTGCAGAAGGTTTATGATTCGTCTCCGATATTCTTTCAGAATATAATGACATCGCTCAAGGGATATCAGAATAATAAATCAAGATATGGCAAAACATATTATGAATATCGCGAGTTCTTTAAGAAGTTTGATGAGCTTTCCCTTGAAGAAAAGCTTGAATATCAGCGCAAGTCATTAGTGGAATTTATACGCTACGCATATGAGAACAGTGAATTTTATCGTGAGCTCTATAAAGATGTTGACATAGACTCGATAAATACGGTTGAGGATTTGAAAAAGCTTCCTGTTGTCACAAAGGAAATGCTTCGTCAGAATATCGACCGTTGCTCGGTTACCAATAAGGGACCATACGGAATCGGTCATACCGGCGGAACAACGGGGAAATCACTGTCAATTGTAGCGTGGTATGAAGATACGATGCAGAGAATGGCTATGCTTGACCATTTTAAAGCACGAGTCGGCTTTGAACATCGAGTAATGAAGCGTGCCACATTCAACGGAAAGCATATCGTGCCTGCAGGGCAGAAAAAGAAAATTTTCTGGCGCTATAATAAGACCTGTAAGCAGATGATATATTCCTCCTTCCACTTAATTGAGGAAAATCTCGGGTATTATGTTGATAGCTTAAATAAGTTTAAACCTCAGGCGCTTGATGGTTTCTTTACATCAATTTGCGATGTTGCGAGCTATATCAAGAGACATAATATAAAACTTGAGTTCAAGCCGGTCGGGGTATTCCCAACCTCAGAAACGCTAACGGCTGACGGAAGAGCACTTATTGAAGAGGTTTTCGGCTGCAAGGTCTATGACCAATATGCATCAAGTGAGGGTGCTCCATTTGTGACCGAATGTAAAAATCAGGTTCTTCATATTGAGCTTGCAACCGGTGTTTTTGAAAATTACGAAGATACTGATGAAATTCTCGTAACAAGCTTTACAACTCACGGAACACCGCTTATAAGATACAGAATTGAAGACAGAATGGTATTCGATTCTGAGAATACCTGTACCTGCGGAAATAATTCTCCGACGGTTAAGTCAATTCAGGGAAGAAGACTTGATTTTCTTTATACTGCCGAGGGCGCAAAAATCAATGCCGGCAATGTTTCAAATATGCTTAAATATTTGCCGAACATTGTTATTCGCTCGCAGTTTGTGCAGGAGAAAAAGAATGAGGTTTTGTTGCTCATTGAGGTTGATGAAGGAAAGTACGATGTATCCTATGAAAAGGATATACAAAACGAATTCAGAGCAAAATTCGGTGAGAATACAAAGCTAACTATAAAATGCGTTGAGTCTATTCCGCGCGAAAAAAGTGGAAAGTTCAGAATGATTAAAAACACGGTTAGCGAATAATAAAAAAGCTCTTGTGTATAACACAAGAGCTTTTTGCTATTTAATTATAAGTTCAGTTGCAAAGCAAGCGTTAAATGAAAGGATGTCTCCGTTTTGAGTAAATTCAATTTTCTTGCCATCTGCCATAACGGATGTAATATTTGAAAGATTCTTTAAACGAAGTGAATTGAGCTTCATTTCACCGCTGTTTAAAACGATTTTATGAGTGCTTCCTTCTCTTATGTAGTCACCCCACGCGCTCTCGAGGCTCCAAATACATCTGAAATCTCCGTCTGCAATAGGTTTAAAGCCGATATGTCCGCGCGTCATATCAAATTCAAAGCCTGAGAAGATCGGGATAAGTGCAAAGCTTGCCATAGCACGTGCGTAGTTACTGCCACATTCGAGCTCGTTCCACGGGTTTCTCTTCTTACCGTCGTAGCGGTTGCGGATTGCGCGAACTACGTTTAAGCCCTCTTCAACAAAACCTTCGCTGATAAGCAGCCCTGCAAAGGCGTATTCAAATCCGGTCATACACTCCTCGCAGTAGGTAATCGGAATAATCGGCTTGTTTGCCCCTTCCGGATAGTCGCAAATGATTGCGCCTGCCTCGTCATTGAGGGCAAATACACGCCACATATTTGATACATCGCGCATATTTTTCTTGAAGTTATTGTCATACATACTAAGGAGCGCTGTTTTGCGCTGCTCTTTATCGAAAATGTCACCTAAGCCGCAGAGGTTAGAGTGGAACTGTGCGAGCATCTGGTCAATGCCTGAGCCTTCACCTATCTGGAGAATGAGCTGCCCCTTTTCTTCGCTCCAATATTCAGGGCAGTTAAAGTGCTCGGTGTATTCTTTTCTTGTAAGGTCTATTTTGTGGAAGAAATACTTACCATTAAATAAGTTCTCTTTTGTATACTTATAGCCTTTTTCGAAAAGCTCGGTGTATTTTTTGTAAGCTTCTGTATCGCCGAGTATTTGTGCCATTTCAGCACCTGCGCGAAGCGCAAGCAAATACATTCCTTCAAGCCAAGCAGATGGGCCGAAAAGCTCCTTATCGAGCGTATGGTGCTGTCTGCCCTCGAGCACACCGTCGCAGTTTAAATCCCACTCGTGCGGATTGTCTTTACTCCACGCAAACTCAAGAAGGGTTTTAACGGTTTGCCAGTTAGCCTTGAGCCAATCGATATTACCGCTTATCTTCAGGTCGCGGTAAACCTTGAAAATCGTTGCCATGTGACCGTCAAGACAGAAGAGATATGGCTCATCACCGTGCGTTCTGCCAAGCGGGAGAAGTGTTCTTATCTGCATCATACCTGTCGGTCGTACATCGTATTTGAATTCGCATTCGCGAATTGAACGCTCCAAATCAGGGAATAAGAAGCAGAGCGCATAAGTATAGCTCCAAACGTGCGTGCAAGTACCCTCGCACGAGCCCATCTGCTCAAATGTACCCTCCCAACCATAGAAGGTTCCGTCCTCAAGACGTAATACGGTAGGGGATTTGAGAACTGAAATCGTTGCAGAAATTGCATCCTTAACCGCGTCGTCGAGAGAAGAGTCAAAGAGTGATTTTCTGAATTTATCAGTTTTTGCGTAAAGCTCGTCGAAGTGGGAAATCGAATATTTTGCGGTTTTAAGAGAAGATTCAAACTGTGTTGCATAGTAGTTTTTCCACGGTTTGTCCTCTTCCTTGGGCGACCAGTAGTTATAGTTATTCGGAATATTCCAGGAAAGAACGAACTTACAGCCGCCTACCTCGTTCTCAGAAAGAGTAAAGAAGTGGCCGAGAGTGCAATGGTCGCGTCTGTTACCGGGAGCGTCATAAATTCTGTCATTCATCGTGCCGTCGGTCAGCTCGCGCCAGAAGGCGGTAATATTTTCGCCCCAGGAACCACGATACCAGTTCTGTTGAACGATTAAGTCGGAATCCTTGTCGATAGTGACAGTTAAATCACCATAATTTACGGAATCCTTATCGTCCTTGATATTTTCCATAAATATTGCGTTTCCGACTTTTGTGTTTTTAGTCTGCGGGAACGGATTTAAAACCGAGAAAAGAACTGAATATTTAACTTTTTTGTCATAGTTTTTAATTTTTATATCAAAGAATGCCGCAGGTAAGCTTGAATTATATGAATCAAGCGGAATGAAAGGATTAAATGCAGTTAAAATAACCTCACCCGGGAATGCGTCATCGGTAAAGATTAGCTCGGCAATAGGAAATTCGCCGTTAAATACAACATTTTTGAAATGTGGAAAGCCTGCCATTGTGGTCTGGTGAATGCCGTTACCAAAACCATTTCCGCACTCTTTCTGATATCTGCCCGATAATTCGTGCAGAACATCGCCCTGAAGCACTTTAACAACACTTTTTCCGTCAGGCAATTCCGCCTTAACTGCAAAATGTGTATAGCCGTTGAGACTGCCTTTACTCGGGCGGTTAAAAATTTCCCAGTCGACTAAATGGCCGTTGCCGCCAAGGCCGATTGAGCCTGTGCCGATACCGCCGAGCGGGAAGGATATTTCATTTAAATTTTCGTTTCTGTAGAGCATAATAACACCTCAGCTTAAGTATACCTTAGCTTTATTTTTGAGTCAATCAAAAAGAGGTAAAAAGCGAGAAATATTACACAAAAAAGTGAAAAAAATTATAATATTGACTACGCGTGTGCTCTTGTGGTAAAGTTTTATAGAGAAGGTGAAGAAATGATTACAACGTTAACGTTAAGCCCTGCATTCGATGTGCATGTGAATATCGGAGAGTTTAAACTTGATTGTGAAAATTTAGCCGAGAGTGTATCTCGTGATATTGGTGGCAAGGGGATAAATATATCAAGCGCCTTGCACGAAAACGGGATTGAAAACGAAGCGATAGTTTTACTTGGAGAAGAAAACAGTGCAGAGTTTATAGCAGGTCTTGAGAGCGTAGGTCTTAATTACAAGCTTTTAACAACAAATGGAAGAATAAGAGAAAACATAACAATTCACCCGAGTAAGGGTAAGGAGACGCGCCTTTCATTTAAAGGCTTTGCGTGCAGTGAAGATGTTCTCGGTGAAGTTTTAAAAATGCTTAAGGGTAGCAAAATCGTCACCTTTACAGGCTCATTACCGCAGGGGATAAGTGCAACTGCAGCGGAAAAGTTTTTGCTTGCAATTAAAGATATCGGCGCTAAGCTCGTTATCGATTCAAAGTCGATATCCCTTGATATGCTTTTGAATATAAAGCCGTGGCTCATAAAACCAAATGAAGAGGAAATTAAAGAATATTTCGGAGTCGTGAGCGAAGAGGAGATTATTGATAAAGCGCTCATTTTAAATGAAGCGGGAATTGAAAATGTTATGGTCTCTCTTGGGGGAAAAGGTGCAATTTTGGTAAATGATGGCAAGGTTTACCGCGCATATGTTCCTGAAATTGAGGTTGTTTCGACAATCGGCGCAGGCGACTCATCAATTGCAGGTTTTATTTCTTGCACGGGCGATGTTAAAGAGAAATTAAAGCGCGCGGTATCATTTGGAAGTGCTGCTTGTATGCGCGAGGGAACAAATCCGCCAAAGGCTGAGGATATTAAAAAAATATACGAGAAGGTAAAAATAGTATAATTGCTTTTTTGTGTATTGACAGAAATAAATTGACAGTAGTATAATTAACTCAATTTAATAACCGCAGATGTGTCAATTATGCCGTATGGGCATAGTTGGTGAAAAGGGAACCGGGTGAGAATCCCGGACGGGAAACGCCGCTGTATGCGTTTGAATTTTTCTTTCTCATCGGTGAAAGCCGGTCATTGGGAAACTGAGAAGGCAGAGGGAGAAAAGCGTGGTGCGCCACATAGAACGCGAGTCAGAAGACCTGCATGAATACCGTTTTGCATACCAAGAAACGGTAAAACCGCAAGCATTTTAAATGTGTGCGGTTTATTCGCGGTACAAGCACACAGGAAAAGACGGCTGTGGCAAATTTATATTTGCCGCAGCCTTTTTGTTGCGGCAGGAAAGAAAGGATGGTCAGAAATGACGAAAAAGAAAAGGCTGATTGCCTTGCTGCTTGCCGTTACAACAATGCTTTCGCTGATAACAACGGCTTGTGCGGCGGAAACAGAAGAGCCTGCAGAAGAGCTTACGGAAAGACAAGCGGTGATTGAAACGCTTGCAAATGCTTACGGCGCCGGAGAGTATGCAGGTGAGTGGGTAAGCTTTGATATGGCAGCTTACGCAAAGCTTAAAAACAAAGAAGTGAAATTCGCGGCAGAATATGAAGCTGACGCTTACGCAGCAATTTCAAACGAGGATGCTACTGTAACGGATTTAGCTAAGGCTGAGGTTATATTGAATTCTTTAGGATTAAACTCGGCTGAAGTCAAGTCCGAGGGCAAGGAGCCGGCAAACAACCGCGAAAAGATTGCCGGTGTTACGGAATATATTACATATTCCGATGCAATCTGGATGCTGTTTGCAGGTGAGCAAAAAACGGTAGAATTAACTGCAGAGCAGGTAACTTCCGCAATTGATAAATTAGAGCAGAGTATGAACGAAGATGGCTTGCTCTTTGGCAGTTATGCAGGTCAGGTATATACGGATATCGATTCTACCGGTTGGGCACTCGCTGCAATCGCTCCGTTTGCACGCGATGAAGAGGATACATTCGGGGTAAAAGAGAAAGCAGCTGCAATGAGTGAAAAGATGATTTCCGCTCTGTCAACAAGTCAGGTGGAGAACGGTTCATATGGCAATACTTATACTGATGCAAGTGTAATATGCGGCCTTTGCGGATATGGAATAAATCCGGAAAGCGACGAGCGTTTTATAAAGGGAGAAACGAGCCTTGCATCAGCTATTATGTCATATTTAAATACCGAGAAAAACGGCTTTACAAGCGGTTATAGTTTAGATACCGATTCTTGGGCAACCGAGCAAGCATTCCGTGCCCTTCTCGCAATTGAAATGTACATAAATGGAAATTGCGAGCCGTTTAACATTTATTCCTTTGCAGCAAAAACTGATGAAACGATTCCAATACCGCCTGAAGAAGGTGAAGAGGATCCGGAGATAATTCCACCGCCTGTTCCCGAGATACCAACTGAACCTGAAGAGGATACAATTACAGTAACTTTCCAGATGAATACACACGAAAAAGTGTGGCTTTCGAAGAAAACGGTAGAGATAAAGGAAAACACATCGGTATCAAAGCTTATCAAAAAAGTTTTCGACGAAGAGGGCATTGAATCCAAGGGATTAAACACAGGTTATCTGCGCTCTGTAACTTATCAGGGTGAGACCTGGGGAGAGTTTGATGCAGGTGCCGGAAGCGGCTGGATGTATTATGTAAATGACGAGCGCCCGAATGTCGGAATAAGCTCATATAAGTTAAGCGACGGAGATTTTGTTTTACTAACTTATGTTGCAGACTATTCCGGTTCATATAACGGAAGTGATACAAAAGAGGAAGAGGTAGAAGAAAAAGAGGAAGAAGCAGAAAAAGAGCCAATATCAGTCCCAGCGTTTAATGACATTTCAGAATATAAATGGGCAGAAGAGGCGATTATTTCTCTTGCCAAAGAGGGTATAATAAAGGGAACGGGAGAGGGTACTTTCTCACCTGCTAACAACATAACAAGAGCAGATTTTATAATTTTACTCGTTCGAGCATTCAATCAGACGAGTGACAACTCAGAAAACTTTTCAGATGTTTCGGAAAACGATTATTTTGCAAAAGAGCTTGCAATCGCAAAAAATAACGGCCTTGTAAACGGTGTTGGCGATAATAAAATTAACCCGCGAGGTAATATTAAGCGATGCGATATGATGGTTATGATATATCGTGCGCTTAAAAAACTTGGTGTTGAGCTTAAAAGTGGCGAGGTTAATATGCCGGATATGGCATCCGTTCCCGATTATGCAAAGGAAGCGGTAACAGCCCTTATTTCTAATGGTATTGTCAATGGTAAAGGCGGAAGCATTGCACCGAAAGACTACACAACACGAGCAGAAGTTGCGGTGCTTATTGATCGCGTTTACTCAAAGATTTCAAAATAATAAAAAGGACATCTCTTAAGAGATGTCCTTTTTGTATTAGTTACCTGACTTTTTAAGGTCGTTATTTCTGATTTCAACACGTCTTACCTTACCGCTGATAGTCTTCGGAAGCTCGTCAACAAATTCAACAATTCTCGGATACTTATACGGTGCGGTGTGTGTTTTAACATATTCCTGGATTTCCTTTTTGAGTTCATCGGTTCCAACAGTGCCCTTTGTAAGAACGATAGTTGCCTTAACAATCTGACCGCGGATTTCATCCGGAACAGGAGTGATAGCACACTCTAAAACATACGGAAGCTCCATGATAACGCTTTCAATCTCAAACGGACCGATACGATAGCCGGATGACTTGATAACGTCATCGATCCGACCGACATACCAGAGATAACCGTCCTCGTCCATTGTTGCGGTATCGCCTGTGTGATAGAAACCGTCGTGCCATACCTCTTTTGTTTTCTCATCGTCTAAATAATAGCCGATAAAGAGACCACACGGGGCACCATTCTTAGTGCGGATGCAGATTTCACCGGTTTCACCTGTCTTACACTCGTTACCGTCAGGATCTAAAACGACAACATCATAGAGCGGGCTCGGCTTACCCATTGAACCGATTTTAGGTGTTGAACCAACAAAGTTTGCAATGGAAAGGGTGGTTTCGGTCTGGCCAAAGCCTTCCATAATGTTAAGGCCGGTAGCCTTTTTAAACTGGTTATAAACCTCAGGGTTGAGCGCCTCACCTGCGGTTGTTGCATACTCAATTGAGGAGAGGTCATATTTTGATAAATCTTCTTTAATGAAGAAGCGATACATTGTTGGAGGCGCGCAGAAGGTGGTGATGTTATACTTCTTAAAGAGCGGAAGAATATCATCAGAGTGGAATCTGTCAAAGTCATAGGTGAATACACCTGCTTCGCAGAGCCACTGGCCGTAGAGCTTACCCCAGAGTGCCTTACCCCAGCCGGTATCGGAAATTGTGAAGTGGAGACCGTTCGGGTTTACATTGTGCCAATGCTTAGCGGTCGGATAATGACCGAGCGCGTATTTATATGAATGAGTTGCGATACGCGGATAGCCGGTTGTACCTGAAGTAAAGAGCATAAGCATAGGATTATCGCCGCACGGTGAATTTTCCTTGCGGTCAAAATGAGTGCTGAAACGCTCCATCTCAACGTTAAAGTCGTTCCAGCCGTCTTTCTTTCCACCGACAAGAACTTTAACCATTCCCGGAAAGTCTTTTGCTGCCTTTTCAGCTTCGACAGAAACATCGCCGTCATTTGTGCAGACGATTGCTTTAACGCCTGCTGCTTTATATCTGTAAGTGAAGTCGTGTTCAACGAGCTGATTTGTAGCCGGAATTGCGATAGCACCGATCTTATGAAGTGCTAACATACAGAACCAGAACTGGTAATGACGCTTTAAAACGAGCATAACAGTATCACCGCGCTTGATTCCAAGCGATTCGAAGTAGTTCGCGGTTTTAGCAGAATACTTCTTCATATCGGAGAAGGTAAAGCGACGCTCGGATTTGTCATTCCCTACCCACATCATTGCGAGCTTATCCGGAGTCTTTTCTGCGATTGCATCAACGCAGTCGAAAGCAAAGTTGAATTTATCGTCATTCTTGAATGAAATTCCGTTAAATACGCCATTTTCGTCATAGGTTGATGTGATAAAGTTATCAGCAACGGTTTTTGCATCGTCCTGTTTCTTTGCGGTTACGATAGGAGCTTCGGTAAATTCTTCGCTGAAGTGACCATCCTGCGGGTTTAATACAACCGCGTAGAATTCACAACCGCCTTCGCTTGCGGCAACCATACCGTGCGGCAAGCTGCTGTTGTAGAAAATCGAGTCGCCCTCGTTTAAAACATCAACGTGATTGCCGACCTGAACCTTGAGTGAGCCTTTAACGATAACGTCAAATTCCTGCCCCTTGTGAGATGAGAGTTTGATTTGCTCATCCGGGATATACGGGAATTTAACCAGGAACGGCTCTGCGAGCTTTTCTTTAAACTTCGGAGCGAGGTTATTGTAAACAACGCCATGCTTTTTAATGATTTTAAGACCGTCTCCGTTTCTGTTGATATCAAAAGAGGAGAGGGTTGTACTCGTGCCGTCAAGAATGTCGATAACCTCAACATTGCAAGCCTTTGCACATTTGTAGATAAAGGTAAATGTAAAATCAGTTTCACCCTTTTCTAAAACTGCATAGTCTTCAGCGGACACGCCGCAAAGCTTTGCAAGTTCTTCAGGGGAATAGCCTTTTGCTTCGCGCAGCTCTTTGATTCGCGCTGCAACCTCTTTCAAATTATAGTCCATTTGTTTTTGCTCCTTTCCAATCCTGTTAATTTTTGCGGATTTGAATAAAACAAAAACCCGTCTCAAAGATTTCTTTGAGACGGGTTGTAATCAACTCGCGGTACCACTCAAATTGCGGAAAAATTTCCGCCACTTACTTAGGCTCTAACAAGCCCTTGCTTTTACGCAGCAATACGGAAGGAGTCTACTCACAAAAAGCTTTCGGTCCTCCAACTCAGAAGTGATAAGTCGTTGGAATGATTCACCGTTGGCTTGCAGCAACCGCCAACTCTCTGAAGGCTTCACAATCCGACTGTCTTCGTCATAGTTGTTTTGTGATATTCAAATTTTAAGTGTATTATACTCTTATGAAAAAGCATTGTCAATAGATTTTTTGAAAAAAATTTTCTACTTTTTCAGGCCTAAAATTTCAGCGGATTCGTCACGCATCTTATACTTTAAAATTTTACCTGCCGCATTCATCGGGAACTCATCAACAAATAGGAAATACTTAGGTACTTTATGGCGTGCAATTGAAGCGTTACCGAATTCGCGCATTTCGTTTTCGTCAGCGCTTTCACCCTTGTGGAGAATAATCCAAGCGCAGCATTCCTCACCGTATTTTTCATCGGGAACGCCAACAACCTGAACGTCGCGCACTTTGGGATTGGTTAAGTAGAACTCCTCGATTTCTCGCGGATAGAGGTTCTCGCCGCCGCGGATAATCATATCTTTAAGACGGCCGGTAACCTTATAATATCCGTCGGGAGTACGGCAACAGATATCGCCTGAATGGAGCCAACCGTCGGCATCAATCGCTTGTGCGGTAGCTTCGGGCATCTTATAATAGCCCTTCATAATGTTAAAGCCGCGTGCTACAAACTCACCGCTCTCACCATCCGGTAATTCATCACCGGTCTCAGGGTCGATAATCTTACATTCAACGCCGGGGAAAGCACTTCCTACGGTTTCAACGCGGTGGTCTAAATCTTCGTTGACCTCACCCATTGTACAGCCCGGGGAAGCCTCGGTCTGACCGTAAACAGAAATGATTTCGCGCATATTCATCTCAACGGATGCGCGGCGCATAAGATCAGCCGGGCAGTTAGCACCTGCCATAATGCCGGTACGCATATATGAGAAGTCGGTTTTTGCGAAATCAGGGTGGTTGAACATTGCGATAAACATAGTAGGAACACCGTTAAAGCAGGTGATTCGCTCATCGTTTACGCAAGCGAGAGAGGATTTCGGTGAGAAATAAGGAATAGGGCAGAGAGTTCCTCCGTGAGTCATCATTGAGGTCATCGAAAGCACCATTCCGAAGCAGTGGAACATCGGCACCTGAATCATCATACGGTCAGCGGTGGATAAATCCATTCTGTCACCGATTGTCTTACCGTTGTTTACAATGTTGCGATGGGTGAGCATAACGCCCTTCGGGAAGCCGGTTGTACCTGAAGTGTACTGCATATTACAAACATCGTCAGGACGAACTAAAGATGCGCGACGGCGCACTTCCTCGTGCGGAACGAGAGATGAGCGCTTGAGCATATCTTCCCAGGTGAGACAGCCCTGCATAGAAAATCCTACAGTGACGACATTGCGTAAGAAGGGAAGCTTCTTTGAATAGAGCGCATCTCCCGGATTTAAGCTCTCAAGCTCGGGGCATAGCTCGGATATAATTTCCTTATAATTAATATCCTTGCAGTATTCAATCATAACGAGAGTATGAGTATCGGACTGCTTTAAAAGATATTCAATCTCGTGGATTTTATAAGCGGTATTAACTGTAACTAAAACAGCGCCGATTTTTGTTGTTGCCCAGAAGGTGATAAACCATTCGGGAACATTGGTTGCCCATACTGCGACGTGATCGCCTGCCTTAACGCCGAGCGAGATGAGTGCTGCTGCACAATTATCAACATCGCGGCGGAATTCTTCATATGTTCTTGTATAGTCAAGAGTCGGATACTTAAATGCATACTGATTCGGATAAGTCTCAGCCATCGTGTCGAGAACGTCGGCAAAGGTTGCATCGATTACCTGATATTTTTCCCATACGAAGGTACCTGTTTTTGCTCTGTTATAGCGAAGCTCAGCGGTATCGTTTTTGTTAATGCTCAGCGATGCAACGTAGTTTGCAAAGTGAGTTAAAACGATGTCTGCATCTTCGATTTCATCGTTCCACGCAGCGCAGATAAATCCGTCAAAATTAAGGGAAGAGAGCGCGTTTAAAATGCTCTCGACAGGAAGAGTTCCCTCGCCGATTAAAACGGTTTTACCGTCCTTCATATCGCCGAGTCGCACATATTTAATGTATGCGCCGAGGTTTCTAATAGTGTCATCAGCGGTTTCGTGCGCGCCAAAGTATGTTCCGCGAACGTTCCAGGACGCACCGATTGCGGCAGAAGAGAAGAAGTTTATAATATCAATTACATTTTCGGTGTTTGCGAGGTAACCGACGGTTTCAAACAAAATGTTGATGTCGCTTTTCTCGGCGCGCTCAACTGCCGGGCCGAGCTTTTCCTTTAAAACATCATAAGAAACCTTTTCCTCAAGGCGGACAATTACATTAGAAACGCTTGCGTTAGCCGCCATTTCAACATATTTTGAAATCGTCTCAGCAGTTGTTTCGTTGCATTCAATCGGATGCGGACAGGAAAGAGCTGATACTGCGAGGTTGCGGTTTACAAGCTTTCTTGTAGCATCGGAAGAGCGGTCGGGACGCAGAATACTGTCGTGATGTGAAACCCTCTCATTTATTGCATCGAAAATCTCAAAGCCATTAAAATGATAGTCATGAGCGGTGCAACAGAGATCGAGGAAGGATGCACGAGCTACATTTTTTGTAGAAAATACGATTTTCATATTATTCCTCCTCGAATACAATCTTATTGAGAGCATTAATATATGCGCGGATGCTTGCCGCGATAATATCGGTTGAAATACCGTTGCCGGAATAGAGCTTTCCGTTGTTGCGGAGCTTTACGATTGCAGAGCCTAAAGCTTCCTTTCCTTCGGTTACAGCCTGAACCTGGAAATCGTCGAGCTCATAGTGATGACCGATGCACTGCTCGATTGCAAGGAATGCGGAGTCGATCGGACCCTCACCGATGCTCACGCCACAAATGAGCTCATCGTTGCGCTTTAAAGTAACCTGAGACATAGAGCTTGAAAGATTTGATGAATTTGTTGTGTAATTCTCAAAATGATAGGTTGACGGAGCCTGCATTGCATAGCTTGCGATGAGAGCTTCGAGCTCTTTAGCACCGACAGCGCCCTTTTTCTCACAAGCCTGAACGAGCGCCTTGTGAACATTGCCGCAGTCGGATTCTGAGAGTTCATAGCCGAGAAGTGCAGCAGCCTGAGAAACTTCAGCAATCGTGCAATCAGAATCGAGAATAATCTTCTTCTTATCGCTTACTATCTTGTCAGCGTCATCATCCGCGTGGCTTATTTCAGCGAGCATATCTGAAATACTTGCGTGGATTTTTGTATTATTTAAGCCGGTTTCAGCTTTAAGAGCCGCAGTTGTCGCAAAAATTGCGTCGGAGAACTTTCCTGTTAAGAGGACATCGTTTCCTGCCATTGCACACTTAACTCCGTCAGCACCGTTCTTAATAGCTTCGATTGCACAAGCTACAGCCATACTGATTTTGTCAGACGGCTGAACGAAAACGGGAACGGAAACATTGGCTTTGACCTTTGCGGTGAGAGCACCGAGTTCTTCAGGGAGAGAAGTTCCTGCATCGTCGCAAATTGTTATCATGTTAGCACCGTTCTTTTCAGCTTCTTTAACTGCGGCAATGAGAAAGTCCTCGTCTGCACGAGTTGCGTCAAGTGCTGAGAACTCAACATCGCTGCAAAGTGCCTTTGCTGCGGCAACAAGCTCGACAACTTTTGCGATCATCTTGTCAGCCTTTAAGTGATAGGTATATTCCATCTGAACGGTAGAGGTCGGAACTTCAATCTGAAGGCGCGGTGATTTAGCGTCTTTAACACATTCCCAAGCGGCGTTAACTTCATCTGTAGTAAAGCCTACCGGAATTGCAAGCGTTGCGTTCTGAATATTCTGGGCAATTGTCTTGTATATGATAGTGTCTTCACGGATGTTTTTAATCGGGGCGAGGTCAACAGTGTCGACTCCGAGTGAGTCTGAACACGCAGCAATAGCCGTTTTTTCGCGGAATAGGAGATTCACTTCGCGGTCAAGCGCGAGCTTTTTAAGAGTAATGTCTGAAACTTCAATTTTTTTCATTTTGGAGAACTCCTTTCAAATTATACACGGGCTTTAGCAACAAAAAACGCTTTCGTCTCATTGCTAATCAAAGAGACGAAAGCGTTAAAATTCAAAATAACTTCCGCGGTACCACTCTTCTTCATCCTAATAAGGATGCCCTTAGATGCCATCACATCTTAACTCTGTTACGGGAGTACCCGTCTGCCCCTACAATTAAAGTTCACGGCAGCCGCTCCGCGGTGAGTTCTGCAAGTCTTTCCCAATGCCTTGCACCGACCGGCATCTCTCTTAAGACCAAAGAATCTTACATACTATTCCGCATCACTGCGTTTCGATTTGGTAAATATTTTAACACACACATTTTATTTTGTCAATATATTTTTTAAAGTTATTCTTTAATAATTGCGGTTTTGGTGTCATTATTCCAATTAACATCACAACCAAAAGCTTCTGCAATTGCTCTTGCGGGAACCATTGTTCTTCCATTGATTATCTGAGCGGAAACATCAATGGTTTTTGCAACTCCATTTACATACAATTGATTAGAGCCTATAGCAAGTGATATTTTGGTACTTCCACGTTCAGCGGTTACAGTTCTTGTATTATTGTCCCAATTTACTGTTGCGTCCATAGCCTCAAAAGCGGCACGCATTGGAATAAGCGTGCTACCGCCTACAATTACTGCAGGCTGATCGGAATAAACTTCACTGTCGTTATAAGTGACACTTACATAA
>JAZPZP010000041.1:0-18039 GCA_045544695.1 Eubacteriales bacterium
TCATCTATATGGGGTGTCTTCATCTGCTCAGCATGGCTACTCTACTTCTATGGTGCGAACTTGACAAGTGGCTGGTTCGGTCTCTTTAATTTCGACTCATCTGAGCTTCCGATTATAACAATTTATGCGATGTATATTCCAATCTTTATTGCTTGGATGAAGAAGGAAAAGAACTTTGGCGTATGGAAGCGCTATATTTTACCGCTTCTTTCAATCGTTGCTTGTGCATTTATGGTGTTTGCCGCAGTTTACGCGCACGGTATTACGCCGTATCTTGCAGCTAAGGCAGAGGGTATGTTTAAGTTCCCGGTGCTTTTCTACCTCATTGTATTTGCTGTAATTATGTTTATCGGCGCATGCGTTAGAAAGCCCAAGAAGTAAATAGTAAAAAGCCCTCTCGTTTTTGAGAGGGCTTTTGTAATTGTTGACAACACTGTGTTAATATAGTATATTTTAGGTATAATAGTAATAGGGGTGTATTTAATGAAAACAGTTAAGGATATTTTAAACATTATCAAGGAAAACGACATTAAAATGGTCGATTTCAAGATGGTAGACATTAACGGTCAGTACCGCCATGTTACCATCCCTGCAAACAACTTCTCCGAAAAGACAATGAAAAACGGTATTGGTTTTGACGCATCAAACTACGGCTATGCGGTAGTTGAAAAGAGCGATATGGTCTTTATTCCTGATCCTGATACCGCATTCATCGACCCGTTCTGCGAAATTCCGACGCTTTCTATGACGGGTAACGCTATGATTATTGCAAGTCCTGAGAATAAGCCACTAGCACAGTATCCGCGAAACATCGTAAAAGCGGCTAATCAGTATTTAAAGGACAGTGGCATTGCAGATACAATGATTATCTTACCTGAGTTTGAGTTTTATCTCTTCGACGATGTCAACTGGAGCGTTGCACCGAATAATATCGGTATGAACGTCGACGCGCTTCAGGCTCATTGGAACAGCAATTCATCGGGCGACGGTGTTATCGTTCCGAAGCAGAAGAATTATCACATTGCAAAGCCGTTTGACGTGTCTTACGAAGCTCGTTCCGAGATGTGTATGTTAATTGAGGACGCGGGAATTAAGCTTAACTACCATCATCCTGAGGTAGGTGCGGCAGGTCAGTTTGAAATCGAGCCTGAGCTCGGCGAGATAACAAAGATGGCTGATGCGACAATGATGATTAAATACATCATCCACAATACCGCAATCAAACACGGTATGTCCGCAACCTTTATGCCAAAGCCTGTTCTCGGTGAGGCGGGAAGCGGTATGCACGTTCATATGCTTCTCTTAAAGGACGGTAAGCCGGTATTCTCAGACGATAACGGCTATTCCAACTTAAGCGAAACCGCGCACTATTTTATGGGCGGACTTTTAAAGCATATTGCATCCCTCTGTGCAATTACTAACCCGAGTACCAACTCGTTTAAGCGCTTAGTTCCGGGTTTTGAAGCGCCGGTAACCGTCGGTTATGCGACATCAAATCGCAGCGCGGTAATAAGAATTCCGGCTTATGCGAAATCTCCGGAGCTTCGCCGTTTTGAGCTCAGAAACCCTGATGCTACCTGCAACCCGTATTTCTGCTATGCTGCAATTCTTATGGCAGGTATCGACGGCGTTATAAATAAAATTGACCCGAAGGCTAACGGTTGGGGTCCGTATGATATGAACCTCTTCCACTTGAGCGACGAGGAGAAGGCAAAACTCTCGCATCTCCCGACATCTCTCGATGAGGCACTCGATGCACTTGAAGCTGATAACGATTACTTAACCGCAGGCGGCGTATTCCCGAAGGAGTTAATTTCTAACTTCATCGCATCAAAGAGAGCTGAGGTTTCAGAGCTTTCACGCATTCCGCATCCTGCAGAATTTGATAAATATTATAATCTGTAATCGGTTGACAAAATGAAACTTCCGTGGTAAAATAATCACGATACAGAGTTATGGAGACGTATCAAAACAAACTTTTAGTTTTGTTTTGGTGCGTCTTTTTTTGTTGCAGAAAGGGTGCTTTATATGTATGATGTAGCGATTATCGGAGCGGGAGTTGTCGGCGCATTAATTGCGAGAGAATTATCACGGTATCAGCTTAAAATCTGTATTATTGATAAGGAAAACGACGTAGCAATGGGCGCAACTAAGGCAAATTCCGCGATAGTACACGCAGGATTTGACGCAAAAGAGGGTAGCTTGAAGGCGCTCCTTAATGTTAAAGGTAATAAAATGATGCCGCAGATAGCGGAGGAGCTCGGCGTTAAGTATAAAAATAACGGCTCGCTCGTAATTGGCTTTAGTGAGAGAGACCGAGAGGTACTAAAGGAATTAAAATTGCGCGGTGAGAAAAATGGTGTTGAGGGGCTTAGAATAGTTGAAAAAGAAGAACTAAAGAGCTTGGAAGAGAATCTTTCGGACGATGTTCTATGCGCGCTTTTTGCGCCAACGGGCGGAATCATTTGCCCATATGAGCTTTGTATCGCAGCGGTCGGCAATGCTATGGACAACGGTGCGGAACTATGCACGAATTTTAACGTAACACAAATAGAAAAAACGCTCGACGGGTATGAAATTTTCTCAGGTGAGAAAAGTATTTTATCTAAAATTATAATAAACGCCGCAGGAATGTATGCAGATAAAATTGCGGAAATGGCAGGGGATACTTCATTTAAAATCACGCCGCGAAGAGGAGAATATATACTACTCGATAAAGAGTGCGGAAGTTTAGTTCGCCACACGATTTTTCGCACACCGTCTGAAATGGGAAAGGGAATACTTATAACTCCGACGGTAGACGGAAACCTGCTTACCGGCCCGACCGCGACCGATATAGCAGACCGCGATGACAAAAAGACTACCGCAGAGGGCTTTTTCCGAATTATAAAAGAGGCGCGCGAAAATGTAGAAAATGTTCCGTTTAACAAGACGATAACCTCGTTTTGCGGCCTTCGCGCGGTGGGTGATACGGGGGATTTTATAATAAATGCAAAGGGTAATTTTATAAACGTAGCGGGAATTGAATCTCCCGGCCTTTCTGCATCTCCTGCAATCGCTTTATATGTAAAAGAAATGCTAAGCGAGATGATAGAATTAAATAAAAAAGAAAATTACAATCCGAAAAGAAAGCCTGCTCATGCGTTCAGGGAGGCGAGTATTTCGGAAAAGAACGAAATAATCAGTAAAGACAAAGCCTTTGGGCGCATAATCTGCCGCTGCGAGGGGATAACCGAGGGTGAGATATTAGAGGCGATAAGAACTAACCCAAAGCCGCGTGATTTAGACGGTGTCAAGCGCAGAACGCGCGCTCAAATGGGCAGATGTCAGGGCGGATTTTGCACGCCGTACATAATTAAATTACTCTCGCGAGAGCTTAATATCCCTTGTGAGGAGATAACAAAAAGCGGCGGAGAGTCAAAAATGCTTAGCGGCAGAACGGGGGAATTTTAAGTGACGGATCTTGTTATAATCGGCGGCGGTCCTGCAGGAATGAGCGCTGCGATTGCCGCACGAGAGAATGGAATTGAAGATATAATAATCCTCGAGCGCGATGAAAGCTTAGGCGGTGTGCTGAATCAGTGCATCCACAATGGTTTCGGGCTTCACAAATTCGGTGAGGAGCTGACAGGTCCCGAATACGCGCTCCGCTATGAGGAGAAAATTAAAAAGCTCGGTATAAAATATGAGCTCAGCACTATGGTTTTGGATATAACCGAGGATAAAAAAGTAATCGCTACCAATCAAAGGCGCGGAGTTTTTGAGCTTTCCGCGCGAGCAATTGTTTTAGCTATGGGTTGCCGTGAACGCTCTAAGGGCGCGCTTAACATTGCAGGCAGCCGTCCTGCTGGAATTTACAGCGCCGGAACCGCTCAGCGACTTGTAAATTTAGAGGGCTTTATGCCGGGTAAAAAGGTCGTAGTTTTAGGCTCGGGCGATATCGGTCTTATTATGGCGCGCAGAATGACGCTTGAGGGCGCTGAGGTGCGTGCGGTGTGCGAGCTTATGCAATATTCGGGCGGACTTGCGAGAAATATTGAGCAGTGTCTCAATGATTTTGATATTCCGCTTAAGCTAAGTCATACGGTTACTGAAATTCACGGGAAAGATAGAGTCACGGGCGTTACAATCGCAAAGGTCGATGAAAGAAAATGCCCGATAAAGGAAACGGAAGAATTTATCGAGTGCGATACACTCCTGCTCTCGGTCGGACTCATTCCCGAAAATGAGCTTACCAAAGGAGTGGGGATTGAGCTTAGCTCAGTCACAAACGGCGCGGTTGTAAATCAGAACAGAGAAACCTCCGTTTCGGGAATTTTTGCGTGCGGAAATGTTCTGCACGTTCACGATTTAGTAGATTTCGTGTCAGATGAGGCGGAAATTGCAGGAAAAAGTGCGGCGGAGTATATAAAAGGTGTTGCTACTGAAAATATAGATATAGATATAAAAAACGATGGGAAAATAAGATACACCGTACCGCAGAAGATAAGCGTAAAAGAGGATGTTACCGTATATTTCCGAGTATCCGACGTCTACCGCAACGCAAAGGTGTGCGTTTATGAGGGGGATAAACTCATTCTTTCGAAAAAGAAAGTAAAGCTCGCCCCGGGTGAGATGGAAAGTATAACTTTAAGTAAGGATATATTGAGTGATAAATCAGCGCTTATGTTTAAGGTGGAGGTGTAGGTATGAAAAGAAGTCTTACTTGTATCGTGTGTCCGCTCGGTTGCACAATTGAGGCGGAAGTGATAGACGGCGATATAAAAATTTCGGGAAATTCCTGCCCGAGAGGAAAGGTTTACGCCGAGAGCGAGTGCATTTCGCCGAAAAGAGTTGTAACTACGACGGTAAGGTGTAAAAACGGAGAATTGCTACCCGTGAAAACCGACCGCCCGATACCAAAAGGAAAAGTGCTTTCCGCTATGAAAATAATAAAAAGTGCTTATCCTATCTTGCCAATTTCCGCTGGAGATATTATAATCAAAAATGTATTTGGAAGCGATATAGTCGCAGTCCGCAATATTGGATAGGAGGGGTTTTTATGATAAAAATAATCGCCGCCGCGCGAAGCGAAGTTGAAGTGCGTGCCGCTGCAGAATCGGGCGTTGAGATGATTTTTATGTTAGCTCCGAATATTTTAGAGCTGAGCACGCAGGTAGAAGTTGCGCACAAGGCAGGTAAAAAGTTTTTTATCCACTTAGACTTAGCTGAGGGAATCGGTAAGGATGAGTTTGGAATAGAGTATGCCAAGGAGCAGGGTGTTGACGGAATAATCAGCACGCGTACCAATGTGATAAAGCTTGCAAAAAAAGCAGGTCTTTTTACCGTTCAGCGCTTTTTCATTTTGGATTCGCAGTCGGTTGACACGACGATAGAAACCGCTAAGGCGTCAAAGGCTGATATGATTGAAATTATGCCCGGCGTCGTTTCAAAGGTGATAAGAAAGCTAAAAGGCGAGGTTTTAGTCCCGATTGTCGCAGGTGGTCTTATCGAAACGGCAGATGAAATTAATGATGCAATTTCAGCAGGAGCTGCGGCAATATCGAGCGGAAAAAAAGAATTCTGGAGATAAAAAAGCCTTCTCATTGAGAAGGCTTTTTAAATTCGCTTTTGATACTCCTTTGGTGAGAAACCCGTTTGCGCTTTGAATTTCTTTGAAAAATAAACATAGTCTAAATATCCGCATCGCTCGGAAATCTCGGATAACGGGAGAGACGTTTTATATATTTCAATTAAATACATCGCGTGATTTATGCGAAGTGAGGTCAGAAAATCGTTTGGCGTCTTGCCGATAATCTTTTTAAAATGTGACCGTATGTAATCCTCGGCATATCCGCTCTCGCATAGCAGCGCGGAGGTTGATATGTTACAGTCGAAAAAGGTTTCGGAAATTTCGTTTGCAATTTTCCTGACCGCGCGCGTCAGAGTATCTTCGGGCGTTGAGTTTCGCAGAATGAAGCGCAGAAAAGCATAAATAAGCGAGCTTAAGTAATCGTCATCACTTATTCTGTTGCGATAAATCATAGTGACGAGCGCTTCACCGTCACGACTTTCCGTATCACTCGTAACTGCAGGGGAAGAAAAACTGAGCGTGTTTTCAAAGTCGCTGTCAATTGCAATCAACTTAAACCCGCTTTCGGATATCGAACCATGCATAACATCGGGCGGAATAATTATAATGCTACCCGGTGAAAACGGGTAGTCGCCGAGAGAGGTGTGCAGAAAGCCCATCCCTTCGAGATAATACAGAATTTCATATTCAGAATGTGAATGAATAGGATAACAGAGCTCAGCTCCGCTGCAGGTAAGATAAACTTTACTCTTCATAAAATCACCGCTATAATTTTAACATAAATCTATCTTTTATACAAGTAGATGTATGAAATGAAATATTCAAGCCAGAGGAAAAGTGCTATAATTACAAAAGAATTTAAAAAGATTAGGTTGGTGCTTATGCTGTTTTCAAAACGGGATTTGACAAGACTTATAGTTCCGATCCTCATTGAGCAAACGCTTGCGCTCACAATCGGAATGCTTGATGCAGTTATGGTAGCTCAGGCAGGTGAGGCGGCTGTTTCAGGAGTTTCACTCGTTGACTCGGTTAATTTGTTGTTCCTTTATTTTTTAGGCTCGCTTGCAAGTGGCGGCGCGATTACGATATCGCAATTTTTAGGCGCAAACGATTTAACTAATGCGAGGAAATCCGCAAGTCAGCTAATCTGGGTACCTGCAATTTTTGCGCTTGTAATAAGCCTTGCAATGGAATTTTCTCGCAAAGGGTTTCTTTCACTCGTTTTTGGCAGTGTAACGCCTGAAATTATGGCAAGTGCTCAGGCATATTTCTTCTATACTGTGTTATCCTATCCGTTTATCGCGATTTATAATTCGGGTGCTGCAATTTATCGCGCAATGGGAAACTCAAAGGTTTCAATGTATGCATCAATCGTTATGAATTTAATTAACGTATCGGGCAATGCAATTCTTATTTTCGTATTCCGTATGGGTGCTGAGGGCGCTGCAATCGCAACGCTTTTCTCTCGCGTTGTGGGCGCTTGCATTATGATGTATCTCGTGCGCGATAAAAGGCAACTCGTGCACGTTGATAAACTATTTAAATTCAAGCCCGATTTCAAGCTTATCAAAAGAATGCTCGGAATCGGAATACCAAACGGCTTTGAAGGCAGCGTTTTCCAATTAGGTAAGGTGATAACGCAGAGTCTTGTTTCAACGTTCGGAACGGTTGCAATCGCGGCAAATGCCTCGGCGAATACACTTTCGGCACTTTTATACATACCCGGTAACGCGGTAGGACCTACGATGACTGCGGTTGTCGGAAGATGCGTCGGTGCAGGGGAGAAGGAACAGGCAAAGAAATACGCGAGAAAACTTTTGGGCATTGCTTATCTTCTTATTATTTCAATGTCGATAGTTTTAAGTATTGCATCAAAACCGCTTGTCGGAATGTTTAACTTGTCTGTAGACTCCACAACCCTTGCAATTTATCTTTTTGTATTCCATAACATATGTGTTTCAACTGTATGGCCGGTGGCATTTACACTTCCAAATTCATTCCGCGCGGCAAGTGATGTTAAGTATACAATGGTTTGGTCGATTATATCAATGTGGGTTTTCCGAGTTGGAGGAAGCTTCTTCTTTGGAAAATATTTAGGACTTGGCGTAACCGGTGTGTGGTACGGTATGGCGTGCGACTGGACATTCAGATGCATAATTTTCGGAATCCGATATCTCCGCGGCACCTGGCTTACAAAATATAAGAAAATGACCTGATAATGCTATTGTCAGGTCATTTTTTGTGTGATAAAATAATTCTTATAGTAATTTAAGGAGAAATAACTATGCTTAAAAATATTAAAGGCGCAATTTTTGATATGGACGGAACGCTCATAGATTCGCTTATGCTGTGGGATATTCTGTGGAATAAATTTGGCATTAAGCCAAGTGCAGAGCACGATAAAGCAGTCAGAACGATGACGCTTTTTGATGCGATGGAGTATATCCACAAACTTTATGGTGTTGGAGAAAGCGGGGAAGAGCTGTATAATCTTGCAAATGAAATTATGATAAATTTCTATACAAATGAGGTTGAGCTAAAAGCGGGAGTCTCAGAGTTTTTAGAGTATTGCAAGAAGTCGGGAATTAAAATGTGCATAGCTTCTGCATCGGCAATTCATCTTATAAGGCTCGCGGCAGAGCATTGTAAAATTAAAGACTATTTTTGCGATATTCTATCCTGTGCTGACATCGGTAAGGGTAAGGATGAGCCCGATATCTATATAAAAGCGCTTGAAGCACTCGGTACAGCGGCGGAGGAAACCTGCATTTTCGAGGATTCGCATATTGCACTAAATACTGCAAGTAAGCTTGGTATGAAAACCGTTGGAATTTATGACAAATACAACTACGGACAGGACGAAATAAAGAAAATTGCAACAGTATATATCGCAGAGGGAAAAACTCTTAAAGGAGAACTTTTATGAAAGCTTTAATTACGGGTGCAAGCTCAGGAATCGGTTATGAAATGGCAAAGGCACTCTCGCGCCGTGGCTATGATATAATTGCCATAGCGCGCCGTGAGGAAAAGCTTTTTGACCTAAAGAAAGAGATAGAGACAGAGCTTGAAATCTTAGTGCTCGACGTTACAAAAAATGAAGATATAGCTGAAATTATTAAAAGGCTTCCCGAGGTCGATATCCTTATAAATAACGCAGGTTTTGGAGTTTTCGGTGCACTTTGTAAAACGGATTTAGAGAGTGAACTCAAAATGCTCGATACAAATATCCGCGCGGTACATATTCTGACAAAAGAGGCGGCGAAAATTTTCAAAAAGCGTGACAGCGGTAAAATTTTAAACGTCGCATCTCTCGCGGCATTTTTTGCAGGCCCGCTATTTTCTTCGTATTATGCATCGAAAAACTATGTCTTGCGACTCAGTCAAGCACTTTCCGAGGAGCTTAGACGCGAAAAGTCTAAGGTGAAGATTTCCGTTCTTTGCCCGGGACCGGTTAAAACGGAGTTTTCTGATGTTGCAAAGGTTTCGTTCGGCAACGGAGATGAAAAGGGCGCGGGTCTTATTGTGCTGAATAAAGAACAGGTGGCGGAAGACGCGATTAAAAAGATGCTACGCGGTAAGAAAATTATAATACCCGGCGCTCTTATGAAAATCGGTGTATTCTTCAGGAGAATTTTGCCTGAAGAAACGCTCGCTCGCACACTTTATTTCATTCAGAGCAAGAAATGTATAGACAAGAACAGGTGATAATTATGACAAGAATTTTGCTTATAAGACACGGGCAGAGTGAGGCGAATCTCGCTCGTTGCTTTGCAGGGCAGATTGACCCGAAACTGACCGAGCTCGGAATGGAGCAGGCGAGGCTTACGGCGAAATTTATTTCGGATAATTATAAAGTAGATAAAGTTTACGCAAGTGATCTTCAGCGTGCTTATAAAACAGCAAAGACACTTGGGGATATGCTCGGGCTTGAGGTTATTAAAACTCGTGGAATGCGAGAGATAGATGGCGGCGAGTGGGAAGGAATCAAGAGGAATGACTTGGTTGCAAATTACCCCGTTGAATACGGAATGTGGATGAATGATATTGGAAATTCCTCTTGCCCCGGTGGCGAGACAATGCGCGATTTTTCAAAGCGTATTATGACAGAGCTTGAGCGAATTGCTCGTGAAAATGACGGGAAGACCGTCGTAATCGGAACTCATGCAACACCGATACGTGTTGTTCAGGGTATAATCGAGCGTGGCGATGTATCAAAAATTTCTGATGTGCCGTGGGCATCGAATGCATCAGTTACCGTTATTGAATATGATGGTGAGTTTAAATTGATTTCTGCAAGTTTGGACGCTCATTTAGGTGAGCTTATAACAACAATTAAATAGGAGATTTTGCGAACTATTCTACAGTTAAAGAAAATATAAAATTAACTTCCCTGATTTTCAAGAAATCAGGGAAGTTTTGCTCTTTACAATCTCACTTATTTTGTTATAATAAAAGTAGAAACCAAAACTTAATAAAGGAGATGTTTTTATGAAGAAAATTATTGTAGTAGTTGTTATTGCTTCTGTTTTTTTGAGCAATGTTTTTGCATCGAATAACCTTTCTAATTTTACTGAGAAAAACACCTACCTTGAAGGACAATTTGCAGATGTTTCTTCATATGCATGGTATATGCAAAATGTAGTGCAGGCGTATGAGTTGGGACTACTCGGCGGAGTCAGCGCAAGCGAATTTGCGCCCGAGCGCAATATAACGGATTATGAAACACTGGCCCTAGCGTGCAGGCTACACAGTATATATTACAACACGGGCGTTGAATTCAAGCAAGGAAGCCCGTGGTATCAGGTATATATTGACTATGCTCAATCGCGCGCCATTCCGTGTAAAAATTTAAGCGGGAAGGCGGCAACGCGCGAATTTTTCGTTACAATGGTCGCAGTGGCGTTGCCTGATGCGGCATTTGCTGAAATAAACGAGGTTTTACTCATTCCCGATGTTGTTGATGAAAAGGTAAGTTATTACGATGCGGTGCATAAGCTCTATCGCGCAGGTGTGCTTACGGGCAGTGGCGAGGAGGGTGAATTTTTACCCGATACGAATATCAAACGCTCAGAGGTCGCGGCGATTGTTACGCGCATTGCGGACACTGCACTCAGAGTAAATTTCCGCCTACCAAAAAAATCGGAAGAGCTTGCGCTTATTGAGGAAATATGTGCAAAGAACGATAAAGCATTAAAAACGTTTGAATTGGCTTACGAACTTGTTGAACATACCGTATATACATTCGATTGCAGTTTTTTAGATGACGCAGATGATATTTTCCACACAGCGGCGGTTCAGTATAAAGAAATTGTTGCAGAATGTGAAAAAAACGATTTTCTAACTGAAGTAAAACCATACTTTGATTATATGTTAGATTTTTGCGAACAATTTGCATATAAGGAGACTTCATATCAGCAGGCTTTAAACAGATATTCTGATTTTAAGTGGGATGTAGGTAAAGCAGATGTGGAACAGCCGAGAACAATGGTTGGAGTTGTTTCGGGGGTTGGTGAGATTGGACGGTTATACCAAAATCTGCAAAAAAGACTTATAGAGCTTCAAGAGGAAGAGACTGAAATGATAAAGGAGAAGAAAAATGTTTAAAATTTTTGTTACTTTCAAATGCTATGAAGGAAAAAGAGAAGAATTTACAAAGCGAGTGCGCGATGAGGGCATTTATGATGCAATCCTTGCGGAAGACGGATGCAATCGCTATGACTACTATTATTCAGAAAAGAATACGAATGAAATATTACTTATAGAAGAATGGGAGAGTAAAGCGCATCAGGTAGCGCATTTGGACACCCCTCATATGGCGCACCTTCGCACTTTTAAAGATGACTATGTAAAAGCTACTGACATAAAGGAATTTTAATCTCTTATATCTCAAAAACTAAAAAAGCGATGGATTTAATCCATCGCTTTTTTTACATACACATAGAACCTTTGATTGGAACAACGACTATTGCTCCATTCTCAAAATTATTTTTGTCGTAGTATTCACGTTTTAAGAAATCAAGAATTTCCTGAGCATTTTTCTTTTTGCATAATATCATAATACAACCGCCGAGACCTGCGCCGGAAATCTGAGCGCCGAGCGCACCATCCAAGCCGAGAACCTTATCGATCAAAATATCAATCTCTGCAACGGAACAAGCATATCCTCCGGGTTGCTTATAAAGCTCTTCGCCACTTTCAATGAGTGCATCTAACTTTTCGTCAGTCATAAGGTAGTCGTACTCGCCGTTAATGCCTGATACGCGGTCACCATTGTGGCTTATATTCATCATACCAGCAAATTCGTCTATCTTACCTTCGCACAGGAGAGAGGAGCAAATTCTGCTTCGTTCACACTCTGATATTCCAAAAAGAACTGCTGAACGCAAATTGTAAGCATCGGGCGCATTATGTGAGCTCGTTATGCGGCGGACTTTTGAATAATATTCTTCAGGAATTTCGATATAAAGCTCATCAGGCTTTATATAAAGTGGAAGGGTTTTGAGCATTTTGTAGATTTCGCGCGTATCAACTCTGAGCGTTTCGGGGTTAATATCGCGAAGATGGATGATTTTCTCGGCATATTGCGGAAAATTCTTTTTTATAAGCATAACACCGAATTCGTAAGCTGCAACCATCTGATTAAATCTGTCTTTTGCGCCTTCGCTCTTTTTTGCTTCGATAAATGAGTTTGCAACAATAATTGAATAATCATCGGGAATTTTTGTGGCACCGAGAGGGTTTATAGGCTCGAAAGCAATCGGAGTAAACGAACTTACTTCACCGCATTTTATGGCAGCATGATCACCGGCACCGCCGCGTGAGCCGACATACCATTCGCTCTGACCGCAAAGATTTATGAATTTAGCAAGCGGACATGACAGAAAATTAAGCTCGTTGATGAGTTCGGCCGTCGCCATTACGATACTTGATGACGATGAAACACCACCGGCTATCGGCACTGTACCGAGACACATAATGTCCATACCGCAAAGAGGTTTTTCGTATTCAAAGCTGAAACGAAGGGCAGGGGACTTGACATAATTTACCCAATGGCCTTTGTGCTCTGAAACTCTTGTTTTTACCTCATTACTATCTATATATTCAATCCAGTCATCTGTTTTGAGCACAGAAAGCTCATCTGAAATTGAAAATTCAAAATCGCCGAATCTCGGATCTACATTTGAGATGTGTATTCTGTCATCCGTGCGAGGAGCAGCAACCATAATGGTTTCTTTATGAATTGCTATGGTGTTGATGTTTCCGCCACGGTGTTCAATATGTCTGCCCATAAGATTGATTCTGCCCGGAGCACGGGAAATTACAACCTCACGGTCACCGTACTTTTTGATAAAACAATCCAAAACAGTTATGTACTTCTTGATTTTTCGCTCTATAAGAGATGAGTCCTCGCCATAAATATCCTTTAAAATGGAGAGGAGTGCGTTGTTGGGATTTTTAAAACCAGAGAGTCTTGATGCTGCCGATTTCAAATTATTCATCACTTACATCCTTTAAAATAATTATTTATAGCTTCGAGCTCTTCCATAGTATTGAAGGTGTGGATAAGTTTTCGTTCGGGGACATTGACATAAGACACGCGTCCTCGTGCGGAAACTACTTTAATGGTGTCGGTGAAATAAATTTCATTTTGTGCATTATCCGAGCCAAGGTTTGAAATTGAAGAATTTATGGCATCGCGTGAATGAAGATATGTAGCACAGTTAACCATACCTGAAGCGGTGATATCTTTTGTTGTATAATGCTTTCCGTTAAGCTCAATAAAAATATCCTCAGTCGGGATTTTGATTTTTGAAAGCTTTTTGTCAATTTTAGAAATTTGCTTTTCGGTAAGACCGAGTTTTGCGTAAATCTCAGAAAGATCAGCGCCGCTTTTTAATTCTTCACGGACACGAAGGAGTAAAAGATCCATGTTCTCAACTATTCCGACAACATTTTCACCGTCTAAGACAATTTTACCACCGGAAGGATTAAACTCGGAAGGCTGTGTAATAAGAGAAATATCACTTTTTTTTGAATAAAAGTCGGAAATCAGCCTTTCAAAAACGGACTTATCTATAAGCTTGTCTCCCATAACTGTGAGAACAGGACCGTCGATTCCAAGATCATTCAGTACATTGAGGCCGCACAGAGCGGCATTGCCCGTGCCAAGCTGTTCTTTTTGATAAGCAAAGGTAACACCGGGTATTCCGTAAAGTGCGTTCATAACGCTTTTTGACTTGTTTCCGACGACAACAACGAATTTTGAAACACCACATGCTTTTAAACTCTCAATAACGCGCACAACAGCGGGTTTGTCCATAACCTCAAAGCAAACCTTGTTTTTTGTTTCGTTATTCATTCGTGAACCGGCACCGGCACAAAGAATTATTGAATTGATATTATTTTCCATTTACATCACCCAAAAACACCTATTAAATTATAATTTAACATATATAATATTAAAAGTCAAATTTTAAAAGAATAAAAAGACGACAAATATATACTTTTTCTATGCTTTTTTGTTTATCTTCACAATTGACAGAAAAATAAAAAGATAGTATAATTTTTAACAATGTTAATAAAGGAGATGTATTTTTAATGCAGTTGTTTGGTGGAGTAATCCCGATAACGGGTATTTGGTTTATGATGCTCTCTCTTTTTGCGATTCTGTTTTTCGGCTACGCACTCGGCAGAATTACAATCAAGGGCGTATCACTCGGAGATGCAGGTGTGTTTATCATAGCACTCCTGTTTGGTGCGCTTTTTTACGGAACTTTAAGCGCACAGCTTAAAGTTGGAGATGCGAGCTTTGTAAAGGATGCGCTTAAGGTTGTTGAAAACTTAGGTCTCGTTCTTTTCGTAACCTCGGTTGGTTTTATCGCAGGTCCGAAATTCTTCGGCAATATGAAAAAGAACTTTAAGTCTTATGTGCTCATTGGTCTTATTATCATTGTTTCAGGCGGAATTGCGGCATTTTTATGCGTTTATATTGGTAAGGCAATCGGCTTTGGCGGCGTGATTGACAATGTAGGCGACTTTGCGGAAATGGTTGCAGGTCTCTTTGCAGGTGCACTCACCTCAACTCCGGCGTTCTCAGCAGCTAAAGAGGTTGCGGGTAATGCAGACCTCGTTTCAACCGGCTATGGTATTTCATATATCTTCGGCGTCATCGGTGTTGTGCTTTTCGTTCAGCTTATGCCAAAGTTCCTTCGCGCAAACATGGATGAGGAGCGAGCTAAAATCGCGCAGATTGACGACGGTGCTAAAAAAGCTTATTCAGGTAAGCTCTTTAATCTTGACGACCACGGTCTTGCGGCATTCTCACTTGCGGCAGTGCTAGGTGTGATAATCGGCGCAATCAAGATTCCGTTATCATCAGCAGGACTCTCGGGTAACTGCTTTAGCCTTACAACAACGGGCGGCTGCTTGCTTGTAGCTTTAGTGCTCGGACACTTCGGCAGAATCGGTAAGATGAACATTATGCCGGCGCAGTCAATGCTTAAGCTCTTCCGTGAGCTCGGTCTCGTTCTGTTCCTTGCAGGCGCGGGAATCTCAGGCGGTGCGCGCTTTGTTGAGCTTTTCGACCCGATGTATTTCGTCTACGGCGCTATTATGACAATCTTCCCGATGATTATCGGCTTTATCTTTGCAAAGTATGTTTTAAAGTTGAGCCTTCTCAATATTTTAGGCTCGATCACGGGCGGTATGACCTCAACTCCAGCTCTCGGAACACTTATCAATTCTTCCGGTACGGAAGATGTTGCAGCAGCGTATGCGGCAACATATCCGATTGCGCTTATCGCAGTTGTGTTTGTGTCACAGTTTATTATTATTCTGTTCTAAATATAATGAAGACGGCAATCACTTGTGGTTGCCGTCTTTTGCATATAACAGGTAAAAAATGACCTTGACTTTGATAGTAAAATAGAATATAATTAACTGTACACTATTATTTGAAGGTGTATGTTATGAAAAAAGTGTTGAAAATACTGCTGATTATCATAATAATACTTGCTGTTCTTATTGGTGGTATTGTTGTTTGGCAGTGGGAAAATATAAGTGCGCTTTTGATTTCTGTTAAATATACTTCGGAAGATATTGAAGTTATGGTCAAGGAAAATGACGATAAAATCAATGCGGTTTTTGATGAAATTACTGAAGGAGTACTCAATGTCCTGAGTGATGAGGAGCGTGAAAAACTTCTTACAGGTAAGCTTAGCGAAGAAGAACTCGTGCATGTAAAAGAAGCACTCGAAAATCCCGAAAAGCAAACGGATTCCGGCAGGGTAGATGAAATAATTTCTAAAATCTACATTCTTCGTGCGGAATATGTGAACAAGCTGGCAAAGCTCGAAACACAGGCTTTGGAAGAAAGAAAAGTAATAAAGCAGGGTGGTGTCACTGTCACTGAGCTTGTTACATTTGTTGATAAGTATACCGGCCTTGCAACCTCATTTGAAAAGGATTGCGATGCTGAAATGAATGGGTATATTAAAGAGCTTGATGCGGAACTTAAACGGCTCGGGCGCGATGCAAGTATAATATCTGAGATTCGTTCGGTTTACAAGAATGAGAAAGAGCTGAAAAAATCTCAGTTATTAGATAAATATGGCAAATATTTATAATAAATTTAAGGAGTTGGAAGTAATGAAAAAAGTAATGTCCCTTATCATAACACTTGTTATGATGCTCAACTTTGTCGGTCTTATCCAAGCTGATGCAATCGTTGGCACAGCACCGAATCTCGATATGGAGGTCGGTATGAATGGTGCTTTTGTCAATGGTCCGATGAATCTCGGTCAGACGAGTGCTACCGTTGATTTCAGAACAACACTTGACATGAGCTCAGTTAAGCAGGATTTTGTTGACCTTTATAACCAGGGTGTTTCTACTTTGGTTAACAAGGGAGTAAGCCAGACTGAGGCTGAAGCAAGAGTTAATGCTCTTGATGTTACAGGTGAATTCATCGTAACAATCAACTATCCGAGTGCTCTTCAGGTTCCGGATGCGTTTAAGAACGGCGGCAATATGTTTGGTTTCGATGCAACAGAAATTTTCTATGAGAAATCAAGAACTGTTACTGCAGGTAAGATCGTTATCAAAATCGGTGTTCAGAGCGCAACTGCAGGAAATGCTTACCTCAAGGCAGGTGACCTTATGACAAATAAGGATGCATATCTTGCTGATATGACTTTAACAGCTGAGGATGTTTTCATTCCGGCTCCGGGTACATATACTGCTACCGGTACAATGACAGGTAGTGTCAGCATTAAGGAAGGTAGCACAGAAAAGTTTAAGGTAGTATATACCGGTAAGCAGGATCCAGGTGCAGATAAGCCGAACCCGGCTGCATCAGGTATCAGCGCTACAGTTATTTTAACAGACACCACTACGCCGTCTCCGGAAGCTCCGGACACAACATTAGCTACAGTACTTAAGTTCAATATCGACGGTAACACAACTCTCATTCCGTCAATCAAGGGTCCGAAGACTATAGCTGTTGCAGATCTTCCGATTCCGACCAAGGCAGGATATGTCTTTGACGGTTGGTACTTTGACAGCAGACTTACCAACAAGGTTACTGCTGACTTCTACCTTGAAAAGAATATGACTCTCTATGCTCACTTCAAGAGCACAACTCTTGACACCGAGGATCACTTCGCTTACATCGTAGGTTATCCGGACGGTACAGTTAAGCCGCAGAACAACATCACCCGTGAAGAGGTTGCAACAATCTTCTACCGTCTCCTCCGTGAGGATAAGCGTGCAGAGGTTACAACAACTCACAATGATTTCTCTGATGTAGATACAAGCAGATGGTCAAATAAGGCAATCTCAACACTTGCAAACGGCGGCTATATCAACGGTTATGCTGATGGTACCTTCGGTCCGGCTAAGCCGATTACCCGTGCTGAGTTTGCTACAATGGCAACCAGATACGCAGTACTTTCAAACGACGCGAACCTTAACTTTACAGATGTAAACGGCCATTGGGCTAAGGATTACATCAACAAGGCAGCAGCTGCAGGTTGGGTAAACGGTTATTCTGACGGTTCATTTGGTCCGCAGAAGTACATCACTCGCGCAGAGGTTATGGCAATTATCAACCGTATGCTCGTAAGATATGTTGATGAAGATGGCGTTCATGCAGATGCTAAGCACTGGAGCGATATGAAGGGCTCTGAGTGGTATTACTGGATCGTTATCGAAGCTACCAACGCTCATGACTACGAGAGACGCGAGGACGGTCAGCTCGAGAATTGGACAGCAATTACCGAAAATAAGATCATCAAGGAATTTGATGAGAAGGAAGCTGCTGAATAAGTTAGTAACAAAACCCCGTCTCGTTTAACGAGGCGGGGTTTTAAAAAAGGAGAATAGAAAAATGGAACTCAAAGGATTAAAGGTAAATGTTTTAGGAGACAGCATAACAGAAAAGTATAATGCGAGCGCGCCTGAATTTATAT
>JAZPZP010000042.1:0-7879 GCA_045544695.1 Eubacteriales bacterium
AGCTCTAAACGAACGGTCATTTCTTCACCGTCAAGACCCGGCTTTGCAAAACGCGGAGCCTGTCTTGTCGGAGTTGCAAAATGCTGATTTCCCCAGCCACCGCGACCACCTTTACAGATAGTAAAACGGTCGATATCCGACATGTCGCAAACGAGCGCACCGCTCTCCTCATCATAAACGAGAGTTCCGCGCGGCACACGGATAACTAAATCCTCGCCATTCTTACCGCTACAGCGCTTACCACCGCCCGGCTCACCATTTTTCGCGACATATTTGCGCTTATAACGGAACTCAACGAGCGTTGACATATGGTCGTTTACCTCAAGGATAACATTACCGCCGTTACCGCCGTCACCACCATCAGGACCGCCGTTTGCAACATATTTTTCACGGTGAAACGCAACCGCGCCGTCACCGCCACGACCTGCGTGTAAAAATATTTTAGCTACATCAACAAACATAACTTTTCTCCTAAGATAACAAAAGGGCTTCTCCGTAATCGGACAAGCCCCATTTTCTTGTTATTACTGTGCAACCGGCATAATGGACACTTTCTTGCGATCGCGGCCCATACGCTCGAATTTAACAACACCCTCAGCCATAGCAAAGAGGGTATCATCAGAACCCTTGCCTACGTTAGCACCCGGATGGATCTTTGTACCGCGCTGACGAACAAGAATGTTGCCTGCTAAAACGAACTGACCGTCAGCACGCTTTACACCAAGACGCTTTGACTCAGAGTCACGACCGTTCTTAGTTGAACCAACACCCTTTTTATGAGCAAAAAACTGAATTGATAACTTCATCATTGGAATTACACCTCCAAAACTTCGATATATTCCGAATATTCATCTCTTAAAGCAGCAAGGTAAATCATAAGTGCCGTAATCATATTAGCCGCTTCGGGATTTTCTTCCGTAAGCATAACAGATACGGTCGCTGTTTTTTCATCGGAATGAACCTTTGCCGCAGCACCAATTACATCTGTAATCGCGCATTCACATAAGCCGACAGCACTTGATACCGCAGCACACACGATGTCAGAGCCTTCCTCTGCATATCCTGCATGACCCGATACCTCAAAGCCTATCTTGCCCTGTGTATAAAACTTTGCCGTAATCATTAGACGCTGATCTTTTCGATCTGGATCTTTGTGTACGGCTGGCGATGACCTTGGCGTCTTCTGTAGTTCTTCTTCGGCTTCATCTTGAAGACGAGAATTTTCTTGCTCTTGCCGGTCTTAACAACCTTAGCAGAAACAGTAGCGCCTTCTACCTTCGGAGTACCGATGGTAGTGTTCTCACCGTCGATAAGCATTAAAACATTGTCAAATGTAACATCGCCTTCAGCGTTTAACTTCTCAACGAAGATAACATCGCCTTCAGAAACCTTGTACTGCTTACCACCTGTAACGAAAATTGCCTGCATTGTATTGCACCTCTCTCTCATTTTTAGAGTCACGCTTTGGAAGGTACGAAAAACTCGTTTAGAAACCAACTCAAATGCGGCTTTAGCCATTTTAACACAGAAAGTAACAAATGTCAATACTTTTCTTTCCATTTATTAAAATGTACGATATTACATTTACATTTTATCACAAAAGCTGTAATATGTAAATACGAAAGGTGGAATTATTATGTGTAATATCGCTGGATATGCAGGCAATAAACAAGCTGCTCCCATACTTATTGAAATGTTAAAACGCGAAGAATGTTTCGACGGTGGTTTTTCTGCCGGTATTGCAACTCTTCACGATGGTAAAATTCACTACCGTAAGGTTATCGGTACCGTTGATGATTTAGTAAACAACACAGATGTTCTCTCGCTCCCCGGTACTATTGGTATCGCGCACACACGCCCGGGCGGGGACAGAATTGAGTTTGCTCATCCGCAGGTTTTCTTAAACGAAAGCTTTGCGGCGATAAGTAACGGCGACATTCCACGTGACGGAAGCTTTGCTGAATCGCGAAGCGAATGTGTAAATATGCTTGCGGACGCGGGGTATGACTTCCCGCAGAGCATCCGTTTTCCCGCAAACACCTCTCCGCATCCGCAACTAAAAAACGGTGAGCATGTTTTCAAAAACTATGTTCTTATGGCTCTTATTGATTATTATATGAAACAAGGAATGTCATTATCGGAAGCGCACGCCAAAGCCGAAAGCGGCCTTTTTGCAGAAACCGTAAGCATTATATTAAAGGCAGACATTCCGGATATGATAAGCGTATTCCGTGCAACACGCCCTATGGAGGTTATGGTAAACGGCGACGAGACATACATTGCAACAACTCCGTTTGCCTTTCCTGAAATCAAAAATGCAGTCATTTCTTCTCTTCCGACGCTTCATGCGTGCAGAATTTATGCAGGCGGCTATGAGGTTACAAAGCACAAGGTTCCTCACAGTGTATGCCCGATAACGCCGATGACTTACATAAAGGCATATGACTACATAGTTAATATGTTCAATTCATCAAGCGAGCCACTCACCTTCCACGACCTTCAGGTAAAGCTCGACAAGGAACATCCTGACATCTGGCACGAGAAGCATCACTACACCCAGTATGCAAAGGTCGTTTACGACATTTTGTGGCAATTAAATCTTGAAGGCAAATTAAATATTGAAATCAAAAAGCACGAGAATGCACAGCATCAGGTGCGCAATCTCGCATATATGACATTAAAATAAACGGAGAATTATTATGTGTAATATAGCAGGATATGTTGGTAATAAGCAAGCAGCACCAATACTAATCGAAATGTTAAAGCGTGAAGAGTGCTTTGACGGGGGATTTTCTGCGGGAGTTGCAACGATTCACGAAGGCAAAATCCACTATCGCAAGGTAGTCGGCACCGTTGAAGATTTAATAAATAGCACCGATGTTCTCTCACTTCCGGGCACAATCGGTATTGCTCACACCCGTCCGGGTGGTGACAGAATCGAGCACGCTCATCCGTTTATTGCTCCTGATGAAAAGCTCGCAATGGTATCTAACGGTGACACACCGATGGATGATTTGATTCAGCAGAGAAAAGATATTTTAACAATGCTCGAAAAAGAAGGATACGACTTCCCATACAGCTATGTAAATGCTGATGACAAGAAATCAGGCAGACTCGCAAACGGTGAATGTGTTGGCAAAAACTATGTTATTTTAGCTTATACACAATACTTTTTAGACCGTGGTAAAAGCTTTGACGAAGCTCACGCACTTGCTGAAGACGGAATGTTTGCCGAAAATGTAAGCGTTATGTTAAAACACGACATTCCCGATAAAATCAGCGTTGTGCGCGCAACCCGTCCGATGCAGGTTATGCTAAACGGCGATGAAACCTATATTGCAACTTGCAATTTTGCATTCCCTGAAATTCCGGGGGCAATTATCTCTTCCCTTCCCGAACTTCATTCCTGCAACATTTTTGCCGGCGGTTATGAGGTTACAAAGTACAGAATAGAAAGTCACGGCACCTGCCCGATTACTCCAATGACTTACATAAAGGCATATGATTCTATTATAAATATGTTTAATGAAGCTGATGTTCTCACCTTCCACGAGCTTCAGGTAAAATTAGATAAGGAGCATCCCGAAATCTGGCACGAAAAGCATCACTACACTCAATATGCAAAGGTCGTTTACGACATTCTCTGGCAGCTTCACTTAGAAGGTCGCTTGAATATTGAAATCAGAAAGCACGAGAACGCCCGTCATCAGGTGCGTGACCTTGCGTATATGTCGCTTAAGTGAGAAGGTTTTGTAATGAAAAAATTTGATTACAAGTGGGTTATTGCAGCCCTTTGCTTTTTAATAGTATTCATAACGCTTGGATTTTACAGTTCACCGCGCAGTCTGTATATCGTTCCCGTTTGTGATGCATTGGGGATCTCACGCAGCGCGTATTCGCTTTCGGATACCTTTCGCTACATAGCAACAAGTATAACAAACATTTTCTTTGGTGCTATAATCGGAAGATACGGAAGCAAAAAACTTATTTTAGTAGGTTTTGCTTCTCTCACCCTCTCTGCATTGGTCAATGCATATGCTCCGAATGTATACTTTTTCTACCTTGGAGGCGCTCTCGCGGGTTTCGGCTTTTCATTTACCACAACTGCTATGGTTGGTGTTGTAATCAACAAGTGGTTTAGCGCAAACCGCGGTACTGTTATGGGTGTAATTTTAGCATCAAACGGTATTGGTGGCGCAATTTCATCTCAAATAATTTCTTCAATCATATACAACAATTACAATACCTTCTCATACAGAAGCGCATTTCTTCTCGTTGCAACAATTTTCTTCGTTTGTTCGATTGTTGTTTTGATTTTCTTTCGTGATAAGCCAAAGCAGCAAGTTGAACAAACTGCCGTGTCCAAGAAGTCTCGCAAGGTAACCTGGCAAGGACTGCCATTTAATCAAATAATAAAAAAACCATATTTCTATGCCACCTGTGTTTCGATTTTTTTGGCAGGTCTGGTTTTACAGGGCACAGTCGGTATTGCCACCGCACACTTTAAAGATATCGACTTAGCCCCCGTTTTCATCGCGACCATTTTGAGTGTTCATTCACTCACGCTCACAGGCTCAAAGTTTTTCACAGGTTTTTTGTACGACCGTACAGGTCTTCGTACAACCGCAAACATCTGTCTTATATGCGCGTTTCTTATGATGTTCTCAATTTTCTTTGCAGCCAATTCTACCGTCGGTAAAATATTGGCGATTATTTATGCAATTCTTTCATCCCTCGCACTCCCGCTCGAGACAATTATGCTTCCGATATACGCAAACGACCTTTTCGGCGAAGCGGCATTTGATAAAGTTCTTGGAATATTTGTATCCGTCAATACCGCGGGCTATGCATTGGGTTCGATATTTGCAAATGCATTCCACGATATTTTTGGAAATTACAACATCGCGTTTGTGGTGTGTGCCATCATGGTTGCAATTACTTTCGCAATTACACAGTTTGTAATAACCGCATCACACAAGGAGCGCAAGAGAATTGAATCAGAAATAAAAGGATGAGGTTAACCCTCATCCTTTTATTTTTTCAACTATTACTTCCGCTATTTTTAAATACCCCTCATTCGTTAAGTGAACCCCATCTTCCGAAATGAGAGAGTCATCATTTGTTGGTGTATACAAGTCAATTATAGGCAAATTATATTTTTCTGCAATACACTTCGCTACATTATTTCGTGCAACAACACGAGCGTCGCGCTCACCTATTATATGTGTTGTGAGCAAGATATAAAGCGGGGTGTTTTTAAACTCATTTAACAAAAACTTTACCATCTCTTCATAGTGATAAGCATATTCATCTTCATCACTTAAATGAAAACCGTGAAGTCCGTTATTTAAAAGAATTGCACTTCTCTGCACTTCTTGCTTCGCAAAGAGCAAGATTGACTCTTTAAAATACGGATTATCAAGACCTTTTGATGTACCAAATCCGTCGAAAAGAATTTCTTCTTTATTAACTTTAGTTGCTTCACGGCGCGCAACGCAGGATATTGAGTCGCCTATATATAAAACTCGTTTTCTTTCAGGTTCATTTGCATATTCTATCCACAAATTATCCCACTCGTAACGCTCAAGTTTTGTTTTAATATCGCCTTTTTCATAAGTAAATTCGCTCATATTTAATCCTTCTTTCCGTTTGCTAAAAATCCATTAAGAGGCTTAAATCCAAGCGCAATTGCAGGAGAGGCGGCAAGTAATGTAAAGTCACGTTCCTCAATGTTTTTAAACATAGGATCTGCAAGAATACTTCCCTCATCCTTCTCGAAATTAGCCTTCCATGTTTCAAAGTCATAGCTATCGCCGAAAACTTTCGGTAATCTGTCTGAATATGTGTAAATCTTATCACCGTGGCGGCGAAGCATCATAGATTTTCCGCTTACATCCCAATATACATTTTTCCTTGCGCTTATCGGGAGAAGCGCTGATCTCGCCGCATAGAACTGAATGCCGTCTGATACAATGATATTATTTTCAAGCAAAACGCCATCGTGCATTTCGTTTCTGGACGCTTTGATGCAACCTGTTCCGCCAAAGGCAAAAATATTATTGCGAACGATATTTCCAATGCCGTAATTCTGGTGAAAGCCCTCGGTATCTGTATCGAATACAACGTTGTTTTCAACCGTCATATAACTCGAGCCCTCGTCGGTATAAATACCCCAGCCACCATATACCTTGGTTTTAACATCGTGAATTCTATTTTCAGAAATTATTGTTCCGCGCTGCTTACCGAGCATATAAATTCCGCCCATATCGGAGAGCTTACCCGAGCCGATATGGTGAATATGATTTCCGCGGATTATATTGCCATAAGTTGAACTGTCTGCATATCCCCATACCCAACCGACGGTAATACCGCTATAATCAAGGTAAGAGATCTCGTTCTCGGAAATTTCGATATTCGATGCGTGACGGACGAGCACTCCGTTTCCTGCCGCATAGCGAACACCGCAACGGGTAATTAAGTTTTCTCGTATCGTGCAGCCAAAGGTCTGTTTATCTTCTTCATTTACTGCGCCGCCGTGGATTGAAATTCCACCTGCCCAGATATCTGAAATTTCATTATTTTCAATGCGAATGAAGCTGCATCCCTCTTTAATTTCAATTGCGTGAACACCGATTCCGTGCAAATAACACTTTTGAACCGCTCCGCGCGTTGCATTTTCAAAAGTGATTGCACCCGGTGCATGAGCGATCGACTGCGGGTCTGCAGTAAAGCACTTCACCTCACTCTCGGCAAAGCCGTAATTACTTGAGGCTGCCTCACTCTTATAATCACCCTTTGAGCAAACAATCTCTAAATTATCTATGCGGATGTCATCTTCCTTTATTTCAATCATTTTTGAAACGATTGGCGCATACGCTACCATATCTTTAAGCTTTTCGCCCTCACGCGGTACATAATAAACGGTAGAACTTTTCTTATCTAAATACCACTCGCCCGCTATACCGAATTTACTTCCTACATTTGTGAGGAAATAGCGAAGTGCTCCCATATGTTCCGGAACATCTCCATCTTTATATCTTGTATTTATCGAAAAGCGTGTGCTATATTCCATAACGAGCTTACCGCTGTTTCTGTCATAACTTTCTACAGGAGAGTGAGAATCAACCCAATAGTGATAAAAATTAACTGTTGTATCCTCTATATCGGTAATGTCCGCTAAATCATCCGAGTGTGCAACAAACCATTTTGATGGCAAATAGAGTGGAATTCCACCATTCGGATTCTGCTCGGTATCAATAACGGTAAAATATCCTTCCTTCGGGTAACGCGAAATGTTTGCGGGCTTTCCGTTAACGATAAAGTCGGTAAACTCCATTCCTTCAGGCACCTTTGCGGAGTAGCATTTCGTGCCGTTAAACTCATCATTCTTCCACTCATCTATTTTAATACCGCCGACAAGCTTTTTACGCTCGCCATAGGATGTAAGCGTAACGCCGTTTATTCCGTCTTTAAACTTAATTGTATCCGTTAAATAGTAGTCCTCACATAACGCAATCGTCATCGGGCGCATATTGCCGGACTGTCGAAGTTGCTCCACACGACCAAGCGCATACTCGATAGTTCGCAGCGGGCCGTTGCCAAACTTATCTTTTTCCGGCAAAAATCCCGTGTCATCATCGTATCCGATTGACGGAGATACATATATTGTTCCTGAATTTTTCCAGTTGTACATAAACATTCTCCTCAGAAAATACTTATTTAAAGTATAGTGCAAACCAAGCTTTTTGACAAGACAAAAACAATATGAATTTAAGACAAACGCGGCAAAAGTTAACCTTTGCCGCGTTTTTTATTATTCTGCTGTTAATTCTGCTGCGCGAAGAGTGTTCTGCATAAGCATTGTAATTGTCATCGGACC
>JAZPZP010000043.1:0-2639 GCA_045544695.1 Eubacteriales bacterium
CAAGCTTTAAAAGCTCGATATCTTTTTCAATACTGTTGCGCCATCCGCTTATTTCCTGAGAGAATTTAATTGGTGTAGCGTCCTGAAGGTGAGTTCTTCCGCTCTTGACAATTCCTTCGTTTTCTTCCTCAAGTCTACGGAAGGTTTTAACTAACTTTTCAGCAGCCGGAATAAGCTTATCTTCAATCGCAAATACCGCAGCAATGTGCATAGCTGTCGGGAATGTGTCATTTGAGGACTGACTCATATTTACATCGTCATTCGGATGCAGTAAATTCTTGCCTAAAATCTGGTTACCGCGATTTGCAACAACCTCGTTTGCATTCATATTTGACTGAGTACCCGAGCCTGTCTGCCAGACAACAAGCGGGAAATGCTCGAAAAGCTCACCTGCGATAACCTCATCGCAAGCTGCACAAATGGCATTCATTTTCTCATCGGTCATTTTCTCCGGCTTTAAGCCATTATTGGTAATAGCTGCAGCCTTTTTGAGAATGCCGAAAGCGTGAACGATTTCACGCGGCATCGTTTCAATGCCTTCACCTATTTTAAAGTTCTGATGACTTCTCTCTGTCTGAGCTGCCCAAAGCTTATCAGCAGGGACCTTCACCTCGCCCATAGAGTCATGTTCAATGCGGTATTCCATAATCTTACTCCTTTTCAGTTAGTTACCTTAAAGTTAAATGTTATCAAATCGCCTGAAAAAGACATTTTTCACTGTGAAAAAACATTATTGTTAATTATATCACAATGTTTGCACCTTTTCAAGTCTTTTCTTGCATTTTCAAACTTAATTTTTACTATTTTATTTTAAAATTGACACTGCATCTGAAATGTTCTTCTCAAATGCTTCTTTGCCGTACTTATCAACCTCTGCCTTATTTTTCTCACCGTGGGTCAAACATCCCGCTCCACCGATACAACCGCCTACGCACGCCATACCCTCGATGAAATTTGCGTCCAGCACATCCTTCTTCTTTTTCATGAGTGCCGTGCGACAAGCTTCAATTCCGTCACATACGGCAGATTTTACTTCAAAATCAATATTTTGTTCGCGAAGCGCCTGAACAACCGCATCCGAAAGTCCCCCGCTTCTCGCGAATATTCTGCCAAAATACGATGCGTTGTCAAGCACATCCTCGGAAAGCTCTGTTATTTCAATGTCGCGACTGTCAAACAGCGCCTGCAACTCTTCGAATGTAAGAACTGAGTCGACAAACGGTGCTACTTCTTCTCGCTGTGCTTCCACCTTCTTAGCCGTGCAAGGTCCGATGAATACCACCTTAGCCGTTTCATCTGTTTTCTTTATATATTTCGCAAGCGCCGTCATTGGCGACGGATTATGCGAAACAAGCGACAGAAGCTCAGGGTATGCACTTTCAATGTATTTTACAAACGCAGGGCAACAGGAGCTTGTTAAAAAACCTTTTTCCGAAAGCTCACGCGCTTCATCCATCGCGACCATATCAGCACCAAGTGCTGCTTCTATAACCGCATGGAACCCGAGTTCTTTAAGTCCAGATATAACCTGCCCGAGTGCTGCATAGGTAAACTGACTTGAAATCGAAGGTGCCACAATTGCGTACACCTTGTATTTTTTATTGCTGTCACTTTTCTTTATAATATCAATAACATCAACGATATATGACTTATCTGTAATTGCGCCAAACGGACACTGATAAACACAAGCACCGCATGCGGTACATTTATCGTTATTTATTGATGCCGCGTTATCCTCGTTTATCGAAATCGCCTTTATTTTACACGCGTTCTGGCAGGGACGCTTTCTGTTGACAATTGCAAAGAACGGACACACCTTAGCGCACATTCCGCACTCAACACATTTTGTCTTGTCAATATGCGCGGTGTGGTTATGGTCAAAGGTTATCGCACCCTTTTTACACACATCTTCGCATCTGTGAGCAAGACATCCACGGCATGAATCTGTTACCTCGTATCCCGCAGACGGACATTCATCACACGCGATGTCAATAACCTCAATTACATTCGGATTGTTTTTATCCCCACCGAGAGCCATCTTAACTCGCTCGGATAAAATCGCCCTCTCTTTGTAAACGCAACAACGCATTGTTGATGTTTTACCGGGTACCAGCGTCTGCGGTATATCCAGAAGGTTTTCAAACAAACTTCCCTCCCAAGCAAGACGCGCAACCTCTTTTAAAACTCTATATTTTAAATGTTGAACCTTAGTATCGAATTTTCTCATAAAAGTCACCTCTAAAAATAACTAACCTTTATGCGCTTTCCCATCTGCTTTAAGCACTCCGAGAGTTCCTCTACGAGCGCCATCTTAATATTGAAATTTATCGGAAGTGCCGGGTTCTGATGAGCCGGATTTATAGCGCGTCCGACATAGAAGTTTATGTCGGTAGCCTCTTCGAAAAGAAGTCTACAGATTTGCGATGCACCGTCCTTTTCAAAACTCCACTCTTCGTACAATTTATTTTCAGCGATATAGTCCTTGGCATAGCTCAGAACTTTACTTATCGTTATAACACGCTCGGTAACCAGGTCAACTACGTCAATCTGTGCAATGGGCGGAACAACAGACTTCTCATAATCAAGACTCGCTTTAAGCGGTTTATTTAAGAATTTTGCAGCAATTGAGGAAGTTGTTC
>JAZPZP010000044.1:0-3202 GCA_045544695.1 Eubacteriales bacterium
TGCGCAGATTGAAAAATTAGGCTTTGCAAAGTGCCCAGTTTGCATTGCGAAGACTCAGTATTCACTCTCTGATGATCAGACTTTACTTGGAAGACCGCGAGACTTTACTCTTAATATCAAGAGTGTGCGATTAAGCGCCGGTGCAGGCTTTGTCGTTGCGTTATCCGGTGATATTATGACTATGCCGGGACTTCCGAAGGTTCCTGCGGCAGAAAAAATTGATATTGATTTAACCGGTGAGATAAATGGACTTTTCTAAAGAGCAGGTATTTTTTGCAAAAAGTGAAGAGGAAACCGAAAAAATCGGTGAGCAATTTGCGAGTGTACTCAGAACGGGAGAACTTGTAGCGCTTTGCGGTGGTATGGGAATGGGCAAAACTGCGATAACTCGCGGGATTGCGCGTGGTCTTGGATATACTGAGCGCGTTACAAGCCCGACTTATGCAATTGTAAATGAGTATTACGGCGATATTCCTGTATTTCATTTTGATTTATACAGATTGGGTTCGGCTGATGAGCTTTTTGACATCGGCTTTGATGAATACTTTTCGCGTGGCGGTGTTCTCGTCGTTGAATGGTTTGAAAGAGCTGAGGGAGAGTATACACCCGATTATGTTGTTTCAATTTCATCTGTTGAGGGCAATTTGGATGCACGTCAGATTGCCATCAGGAAGGTAAAGTAATATGAGAATTTTAGGTATTGAATCATCTGCGAAATCAGCTTCTGTCTGCATTTGGGAGGACGGTAAAATACTTTGCGAAGCATTTTCAAATAATGGACTTACACACAGCAAAACCGTGCTTCTCATGATAGAGGATATGTTAAAGCAGAGCGAGACTTCACTTGATAGCATTGATAAAATAGCGATTGCCAACGGACCCGGTTCATTTACCGGACTTCGAATTGGCGCGGCGGTAGTAAAAGGTCTTTCGTGGGCTAAAGGTATTCCGTGTGTCGGCATTTCAACACTTGAGGCGATGGTTTACAATGCAATTGCGCTTGAGGGTACCGTCTGCTGCGTAATGGATGCGCGGGCAGGGCAGGTATACAATGCTTTGTTTAAAATTGAAGACGGTGAAATTTACAGAATGTGCGAGGACCGCGCTGTTGCAATTGATGAGCTTGACGCAGAAATCGCAAATGAAGAAAAAATTATTCTTGTAGGCGACGGTGCAAATCTTTGCAGCGCGAAGCTTACGCATAAAAATATTAAACTTCTGCCTGAAAACTTGCGTTACCAGAGAGCATACGGCGTTTGTGAAGCGGCGGCTGATTTAGACGGCGTGTCGGCAGAAGAATTGGAATTACAGTATATTCGCAAACCGCAAGCAGAACGCGAACGGCTTGCTAAATTAAACAAGGAGTGATTATTTATGAAAATCGCAATTGGAGCAGACAGTGCAGGATATTTAATGAAAAAGACAATTTGCGAGCATCTTGCAAAGAGAGGCTTTGAGGTAATCGACTGCGGAACAGACAGTACCGAGTCTTGCCACTATCCTGTTTTTGCTTACGGTGTTGCAAAGAAGGTTTCCGAGGGCGAGGCTAAATTTGGTATTCTCGTTTGCGGAACAGGTATCGGTATGTCAATTGCCGCAAATAAGGTTGAGGGAATTCGCGCATCGGTAGTTTCTGAACATTTTTCAGCTCGCTACACACGCCTTCACAATGATGCTAACGTTCTTTGCCTTGGTGCTCGCGTAATCGGCGAGGGTATCGCAATTGAGCTTGTTGACACATTCCTCGATACCGAGGCTGAGGGCGGTCGTCACGCAGCTCGTGTCGATATGATTACACAGATTGAGAATAAGACTTTTAACGCTTAAAAAGCAGGAGATGACAAAATAATGGAGCGTCCAATGAATCTTACAATGCTTATGGACTTCTATGAGCTCACAATGTCAAAGGGATATTTCGACCATAATATGCAGGATCAGATTGCATATTTCGATATGTTCTACCGCAAAACACCCGATAAGGGCGGATATGCTATTATGGCAGGTGTTGAACAGCTCATTGGTTATTTAAAGAATTTATCCTTTGAGAAGGAGGATATTGATTTCTTACGCAGTAAGAATATGTTTGACGAGAAGTTTTTAGAGTATCTTTTAAACTTTGAGTTTAAAGCCGATGTATGGGCAATTCCTGAAGGAACTCCGATTTTTCCGGGCGAGCCGATTGTAACCGTGCGTGGTACTGCAATCGAAGCTCAGCTTGTTGAAACGATGATTTTGCTTACGGTAAATCACCAAAGCCTTATCGCAACAAAAGCAAGCCGTATAGTGCGCGCAGCACAGGGCAGACCTGTTATGGAATTTGGTTCCCGTCGCGCGCAGGGGTATGACGGCGCTATTTACGGTGCAAGAGCTGCGTATATAGGCGGTTGTGTTGGTACTGCATGTACAATTTGTGAGCGTGATTACGGTATTCCGGCACTTGGTACTATGGCTCATTCCTGGGTGCAGATGTTCCCGAGTGAGTATGAAGCATTTGAAGCGTATGCGAAGGCTTGGCCAACTCGCTGCTCGTTACTTGTTGATACATATAATGTATTGAAATCAGGCGTTCCGAATGCAATCCGAGTATTCAACGAAGTGCTTGTACCTATGGGCCATCGTCCGTCAAGCATTAGAATTGACAGCGGTGATATTACCTATCTTTCTCAGAAGGCGCGTCAGATGCTTGATGAGGCGGGCTTTGAGGATTGTAAGATTATCGTTTCCAATGCGCTTGATGAATACATCATCCGTGACCTCATTATGCAGGGTGCTAAGGTGGATTCGTTTGGTGTTGGTGAGCGACTTATTACTTCGCGTTCCGAGCCAGTTTTCGGTGGCGTATATAAACTTGTTGCCGTTGAAAAGAATGGCGAAATTATTCCGAAAATCAAGATTTCCGAAAATGTTGAAAAAATTACAACACCTGGTTTTAAGCAGGTTTGGCGTCTTTTTGACAATGAGTCCGGTAAGGCTATGGCGGATGTTATGACACTTCATCACGAGGTAATTGATGACAGCGAGCCGTATGAGCTCTTTGACCCAGAGTTTACCTGGAAAAAGAAGGTTATAACAAACTATACTGCGAAACCGCTTCTTACTCCGATTTTTGAAAAGGGAAAATGTGTTTACGAAAGCCCGTCGATCGAAGAAATCCGAAGTGTGTAAGTCGGAGGCCAAGCGGTCTTAGGAAGACAAGCTTTAT
>JAZPZP010000045.1:0-11408 GCA_045544695.1 Eubacteriales bacterium
ATCCATTCCTACCTCAATTTTACCGCAGGAATTCTCTCTTCCCTGCGCGATTGCACCGTTTATTGTTGCAAGCTTTAGCGCTTCAGCAGCACTTATACAGGTCGGATTACGCGAAACTCCCTTATGTAAAATAGCAGACAGCTTAAGCTCCTCAAACATATCAAAGCTATTGTTGCTCGCAACACCGTCTGTACCGAGAGAGACATTAATACCATTTTTAATCATTGTATCAATCGGCGCAACACCCGAGGCAAGCTTTAAATTACTTACCGGATTATGAGCAACAGAAACTCCGCACTCACGCATAATTTCCATATCCTCATCGCTCACCCAGACACAATGCGCCGCAACCGTTTTAGCTCCCAATACACCACTGTCATAAAAAACGCGAATCGGAGTTTTGTTATAGCGCGCAATGCACTCATTGTGCTCCTTATTGGTCTCCGATATATGAATCTGCATTATAGCACCCTTCTCGCGTGCAAATGCTCCAAGCTCGTGCCACAAGCTCTCACTTGTTGTATACTCCGCGTGAATGGCGGTGTCAATTTTAATTCTGCCGTTGTCATAGCCGTTCCAGTCGTTGTAAAGTGAAACAGCTTCACGGGTGGAGTAAAATTCATTAAGCTTTACTTCGTTATTGAAATTAGTCACCGAACGCGCAATATTCGCCTTGATTCCGCTACTTGCAGCTACGCGTGCAACCTCATCGGAGAAAAAATATGAATCGGAAAAAGAGGTGGTTCCTGAAGCTATCATTTCAGCAATACCAATTTCCGCGCCCGCCTTAACACAACGCGCATCGAGCTTATCCTCAACCGGGAAAATGTATTTGGTAAGCCAAGTATCAAGGTCATAGTCATCAGCATAACCGCGCATAAGCGTCATCGGAACGTGCACATGGGTATTTATAAGACCCGGCATTATCGCCTTTTTCTTACCCGAAATAACACGTGCATCCTCATAGCCTTGCGGTTTATCTTCGCCAATATAAGAAATTTTCCCATCAACTACTCCGAGATAACCGTCATTTATAACGGTATCCGCAAAGATAGCTATATTTTCAAATAAAATCTTCATATTCAGATCTCCAATAAACATTCAAGAATAAGCTTTGAGAAGCTATCTTTTGCGCGCTCTGCCGCCGCAATTACCTCTTCCCCACTAAGTGGCTCAGGAAGTATTCCGCTCGCCATATTTGTAATGAGCGAAAAACCGAGTGTTTTAAGACCGAGGTGCGACGCCGCAATTACTTCGGGCGTTGTCGACATACCGACCGCATCAGCACCAAGCACTCGCATCGCTCTTATTTCAGCAGGAGTTTCATACTGCGGGCCGAGCGCGTAAAAATAAACGCCTTCACGAAGAGTTATATTAAGCTTTTCTGCCGCTTTTCTCGCAATATCGCGAAGCTCGGGATTATACGCATAAGTCATATCGGGGAAGAAAACCTTAACCTCGTCTTCATCTCTTCCGCGAAGCGGAGAATCCGCCATAAACTTTATATGGTCGGAAATCAGCATAATATCGCCGACATTATAATCGCAATTTATTCCACCACTTGCGTTTGTCACAATCATATGCGTAACACCAAGACTTGCCGCAACATTAACCGGAAAGGTTATCTCGCGCATTGTATAACCTTCGTAATAGTGCATTCTACCCTGCATAACGAGAACTTCCCTGCCGTTTAATGTGCCGCAAATAAGGCGACTTGCATGGCCGAGCGCAGTTGATGTTTTAAAGCCGGGGATTTCCGAATACGGAATGGCAACCGCATTCTCTAAAATATCTCCCAAAAAGCCGAGACCTGAGCCCAAAATCATAAGTATTTTCGGTTTTCTGTTTCCTATTTTTTCGCGGATATATTCAGCCGCTTCACTGTATTTTACCATAATTAAAACTCTTTTCCGCACTTATGGCAATAGAGCGCATTTTTCGGATTTTTAGCACCACATACGCAGGTTTTGACGTCCGACAGCTCATCAATTTTATCGCGCAAAGCTTCAATTTCCTCATATTTTGCATCAATCTCACAGAGCTTCTCTTCGATAAGCTCTGCATTTTCAGCTTCACCCTTATGTGCCGAGTAAATAAGCTTACCGATTTCCTTACAAAGGCGGTCGATGTCTGCATTTAATTCCATAATATTAACGCTGTGCTTTGATTTATTGAATATTTTTGTTGCCTCTTTACCTGCGGTATCTGCCGTTTTTGCCGCAAAACTGCCTGCGCGGGAAGCTCCTTCCTTTACCTTGTCGATAATCTCGTTGATGTTCATAAAAAATGCTCCTCTCTTAATAAAACTTTGAAATTTTATCACAGGTATCACTAAACGATTCTATTTTATTATATTCATAAGGATATTTTGGGTTAAAAATGCGCTCAATTCTGGCGTTTTCATTATCTACAAGCTTCGTAACTCCACCTGCACCGAAAGATAAAATCGTGTGCAGTTCCTCCATAATGAGAACATTGTAAGCGCTCATAGTACCACTCTTTGCATATCCTACATTTTCCAAATTCCCGGACATATACTTTTGTCTGTATAAATAATAAGGTGAAAACTGCGCTTTAGTGATCTCGTCAAAAGCAAAATCAACCATTTTTTCAACCTCTTCAGGTGGCGGAAGCTGCATCTTTTCATCTTTGAGCGTCGAGCCTTTTTTGATTGCAAGCGTGTGAACGGTTATATTGTCGGGATTTAGCGAAATAACTTTATTTAAGCTATCCTTAAACCCTTCAAAGCTATCGCCCGGAAGTCCTGCAATAAGGTCCATATTTATGAGCATATCGCTTACACTACGAATATCCGATACCATTCTGACAATATCCTCTGCGGTGTGATTTCTGCCCATAAGTTCTAGTACACGATTGTCCATCGTCTGTGGGTTGACACTTATTCGCGTTGCACCCATTTGGGAAATCATCTTTATTTTCCGAAGGTCAGCGGTATCGGGTCTTCCTGCTTCAACCGTGTATTCATAAACATTCGATAAAACAAAATTATCACGCAAAGCCTGCATAACACGGCGCAAATCCTCCGTTGAAAGCGCGGTCGGCGTACCGCCGCCGATATAAACCGTTTTGACACAAAGCCCCTTTTCCAAAACGGTTTTTGAGACCTCTTCCATCTCAGAAATAAGCGCTTTTATATACGGTTCAATTAAATGTGATGCCTTGTCAATCGAATGACTTACAAAGCTGCAATATTTACAGCGAGATGCACAGAAGGGAATGCCGATATAAATTGAAATATCGCGCGGAGAAAGGTTTCTTTCAACCTCTATTCCGGTAAGCGCGGCACTAATTGCAAGTTCTCTTCTTCTCGGCTGAACATAATAAGTTTCTTTAAGAATACAGTCGACCTCATCCTGTGACGCTCCCGCTTTAAAAAGCTTTGCTGCAACCTTCGCAGGGCGGATTCCCGTCATAGCGCCCCATTCCGGAGCTTTGGGAAGAAGCGGAAGAGCGGCGCGATAAAAGGAAATTTTAAGTGCCTGATGAAGCCTTCTTTTTACCTCAAGCTCGTCCTCAATGCCCTCTGTTTTGGCGGTGTCACTACCTTCAAAACACTTACCGTCTTTATAAATTTTAGTGCTCGCGTGCAATATGCCAGAATTTTCTGTAATTTCAATTACCGCACCATCGCCAGAAAAGCTTTTCTCAACAACCTCAGGCTTGTCCTGCGGAAAAAGCATCATCATTATCTGCTCGGACGCATATCGCGGAGCGTTCTTTAAATAAAGCTTCATTGCATTGCCTCTCGCATATATGGATTGTAATCTCTCTCGCCGCCAATCGTCGTCGGCGCACCATGACCTGCATAAACTCTTGTATTTTCAGGAAGTTCTGATAATCTTTTAAGCGATTTTAAAATAGTTGTATAGCTACCGCCGAGTAAATCACATCTGCCGCAGCTTCCCTCGAAAAGAGTGTCGCCGGAAAAAAGAACATCTCCCGAAAGCAAGCATATACTGCACGGTGTGTGACCCGGAGTTTCAATAACGGTAAACTCCTCACCCGCAACCGAGATTTTATCGCCGTCTTTAAGAGTTACATCCGCTTTCATTGGTAAAAAGCCGGAAAGTCCAAACGATGTAAAGCCGCACGCGTCTTCATCGTCAAGTCTTGCATATCTTGATGCGAGCAATTTAGCACCTGTCGCGTCGCAAACCTCACGCGCGGCAAGCAAGTGGTCAAAATGGCCGTGTGTTAAAATTACATATTTCAACTTCTTATCTCCGAGGGAATTAAGTATTCTCTCCGCGTTGTCAGCCGGGTCTATAACGCAAGCCTCAAGCTCATTTGATACTATATAGCAATTCGTCTGCACGGCACCAAGTCTTAAAACTTCAATCTTCATTTTACTTCCTGCTTTCAATAACGATTGTAACCGGCCCGTCATTAACCGATGAAAGCGCCATATCAGCGCCGAAAACGCCAGTTTTAACGGTTAAACCATAGCCCGCAAGTTCTTCACAGAACGCCTCATATAATGGTTCTGCAATCTCAGGACGCGCGGCATCGGTAAAGCTCGGGCGGTTCCCATGGGATGCATCCGCGTAAAGCGTAAAGTTAGAAACGACCATAACCTCGCCCGATATCGATAAAACCGAGAGATTGAGTTTTCCTTCATCGTCTGCAAAAATTCGCATATTAGCGCATTTTTTAGCAAGATATTTAACATCCTCAACAGTATCATCCCCGGTAATTCCGACTAAAACGAGAAGACCCTTTCCAATTTCGGAGTGGAGCTTTTCATCTATCGTAACAGATGCACTGCTGACTCTTGTAATAACGAGCTTCACTTATCATACCCTCTTAACATCAATAATTCCCGGAAGCGCACGCAGCTTATTTATGATATATTCAAGCTGACCTGCGCCGGTAATTTCCATAGAAAGATTCATAATCGAATAGCCGTCGCCAAAGGTGCGTGCCTCCATCTGAAGAACGGAGAGCTTCATACCGCTTATCGTGTTTGCAACATTTGCAAGCACACCGATTTTATCCTTAGCGGAAATTTGCAAGTTAGTCTGGAAGGTTTCCTTCGGCTGATCAGCCCAGGAAACGCGAATCCAACGGCTCAAGTCATCGGAATTCTTCATCGCGGACATAACATTTTTACAATCCATTCTATGAACGGAAACTCCGTAACCGCGCGTAATAAATCCGATTATATTATCGCCCGGAATCGGTGAACAGCAACGGGCAAATTTAACAAGACAGTTGTCAACACCCGGCACAATAACACCCGAAACCGACTTCGTTTTCTGGCTCGGAGCGGCAACGAGCTTTGCAATTGCGTCGCTGTCCTCGGTCTTTTTATTGCGCGCATATTCATCCTTAAAGCGGTTGACAACTCGACGAGTTGTGAGACCGCCATATCCGATAGCCGCAAGTAAATCGTCCGGCTCGTTAAACGAGAGTCGTTTGCCGATTGTCGATAAAATAGCGTTCATTTCATCAACAGATACCGTGACTCCCTCACGCTTAAGCTCGGAAATCAACATATCGCGACCGCGGACGATATTTTCATCGCGACATTCCTTTTTAAACCACTGCTTAATCTTGTTGCGTGCGCCACTTGTTTTCGCAAGTTTGATCCAATCCCGGCTCGGACCGTGGGACGCATTCGAGGTTAAAACCTCAACGATTTCGCCGTTCTGCAAAACATAGTCAAGCTGAACTATCTTTCCGTTTGCCTTAGCGCCAATCATACGGTTACCTACCGCTGAATGGATTGAATAAGCAAAGTCAATTGGAGTTGAGCCGGCAGGCAGGCTTATAACGTCGCCACCCGGCGTAAATACATAAACCGCATCTCCGAACATATCGGTCTTTAACTGGCGGATGAACTCCTCATTGTCAACCTCCTGTTGGTTTTCAAGAAGCTGACGCACCCAGGAAAGCTTTTCCTCCAAGCTGTCTCTGCCGGACATTCCGGATTTATACTTCCAATGCGCTGCGATACCGTATTCCGCAACACGGTGCATTTCTTTAGTTCTTATCTGCACCTCGAACGGAATTCCCTCGCGACCGATAACCGTGGTGTGAAGTGACTGGTACATATTCGGCTTCGGTGTTGAAATATAGTCCTTGAATCTACCCGGAATCGGGCGATACATATCGTGAATAAAACCGAGGACATTGTAGCAATCTGCTACCGTGTCAACGATAACACGCATTGCGTAAAGGTCATAGACTTCGTCAAAATCCTTATGCTGAGTGTACATCTTGCGGTAAATGCTATATATATGCTTAACTCTGCCAGAAACGGTTGCCTCAATTTCGACCTCTTTAAGGCGATCGCTTAAGCGCTCCTTAATGTGGCTCATAAATTCCTCTTGCTCATCGTGGCGAGAAGCGAGCTCTTTTGTAATTTCCTCATAGCCAACCGGATCTAAGCACTCGAGCGATAAGTCCTCAAGCTCCCACTTAGCCTTCTGCATACCCAAACGATGCGCGAGAGGCGCGTAAACCTCCATTGTTTCAAGAGATTTTTCGCGCTGTTTTTCAGGTGTCTGGTACTGGATTGTGCGCATATTATGGAGTCTGTCGGCAATTTTAATCATAATAACGCGGATATCCTTGCCCATAGCAAGGAACATCTTACGCAGGTTTTCAATCTGCTCCTCTTCTTTGCTTACATAAGGCATACGCGTAAGCTTTGATACACCCTCGACGATATCTGCGACCATTTCGCCGAATTTCGCCTTGATTTTATTGTAATCAAAGCTTGTGTCCTCGATACAATCGTGCAAAAGTGCCGAAATAATAGAATCGGTATCAAGGCCCATCTCGGCAACGATAACCGCAACAGCCGCCGGATGCGTTACATAATCCGTACCATCGCGGCGCTTCTGACCCTGATGTGCATCAATTGCAACCGCGATTGCCTCGCGAATGCGCGCAACGTCAGCGTCACTTATCGTTGACGGCAACTTTTCAGCTATTTTACTGTAATACAATTCAATACTCATACAATCAACCCACTTAGCGCAATATCGCGCAAGATTTTTGACTCCTCAAGATTTGCTTTACCCTCTACCGGTAAAATTTCAACCTCAAATTTAAATGGAGTCGCTTTAAATTTTATAAGCCCAAGCTCTTCAAAAACATCGAGAGCAACAAAAATTTTCTCATAAGGGATACTCAGCGCCTCTGCCATTTTAATAACTTGAATTTTACCGAGCTTCTTAATTGATCTCCATATACTTCCAAGCTCATTATAACTCGGCTGAGCGTTTATATACTCATCCGTTGACGCGCGTTTTTCCAGCACTCTTCGATATGAAAAATACCCCTCTTTTAAGATGCTGACTTTATTCTCTGTCGGGCGGATATCGCCAATTACAAGCTGCAGAGCTTTTCCTCTGAAATCGTTAACCTCCGGGCGGAACATAACATCCGCAATATCACCCTCAGAAACCGAAATATCATCTAAAGTATTGCCGAAATAAATTGCATCCAACACCACGCCATCTTTACTGAATTGCATTTTCAAATGGCGTCCGTTACCGATTGGAGTTATTTTTAAAACATTAACATCACGCATGACAAGCATCGGCGCAGAATTTCCTTCGCCAAACGGTTCTAAAAGCGAAAGACTCTCAATTTCCGAAACGGTAAGTTCATTCGGATTAACCTCAAAATCCGCACATAGTTCTTTACTTACAGATGAGAGAGCGCTACTCGCAGAGTCGCTTATATGCTCGGAGAGTGCTTCAATATTGTCACACGAAACGGTCAGCCCCACCGCCATTTCGTGGCCTCCGTACTGCTCTAAAATATCGGAAGCACCGCTTAGCGCCTCATACAAATTAAACCCGAAAACGCTTCTGCCAGAGCCTTTTGCCTGATTTTCCTCTTTCGTGAGAAGAATAACGGGAACGTCAAACTTCCCTGCAAGTCGCGAGGCGACAATTCCTATAACTCCGTGATGCCAGCCCTCGCCTGCTAAAACGATTGCGCTGTTCTTTTTCTCGTCAAAGCCTTCGAGCATTGCGAGCGCTTCATCGTAAATTTTTCTCTCCTCGTCCTGGCGCTTTCTGTTAAGGTCACACAACGCCTGAGTCGCTATTTCCGCCTTATCTTTATCCTGTTCATTTAAAAGCGCAACAACGCTTTTAGCACTTTCCATTCTCCCTGCGGCATTCATACGCGGAGCAATTCCGAATCCAATACTGTCTGCCGTTATTTTTTTATCCGAAAGACCTGCCTTCTCAATAAGAGAACAAAGCGCCGGGTTATCACTTTCCGTAAGCATCTCAAGACCACGCTTTACAATCGCGCGGTTTTCATCTACTATCGGCATAACATCGGCAATCGTTCCGATGCAAACGTATGGCAAATATTTATAAGCTACTTTCCTCTCAAGCGCACAAATGAGCTTGAACGCAACGCCAACACCGGCAATCGTCTGAAAAGGATACTCAGAATCCGCCCTGTGCGGATTTACGACCGCGCACGCATTTGGAAGCGTTTCGCGGCACTCGTGATGGTCGGTAATTACAAAATCGCAGCCACGCACCTTCGCGCTTTCTACTTCATCGTATGCGGTAACTCCGGTATCGACCGTGACGATAAGGCTTACGCCCTTATCGCAAAGTTTATTTACCGCCTCACTATTCACACCGTAACCTTCGCCGAAACGGTCCGGAATGTAATATTCGCAGTCTGCACCGATTGATGTAAGATAATCGCTTAAAATATATGTAGACGTAATTCCGTCAACATCGTAATCTCCATAGACGCAAATTTTCTCCTGCTCGTCAATCGCACGCAGTATTCTGAGCGTTGCCTTCTCCATATCGGGGAGCAAAAACGGGTCGTGAAGCTCGTTTACATCACAGTTAAGAAAGCTTTCAACATCAGAAATTCCGCGTGATACAATAAGCTTTGCACAGAGCTTTGATATATTAAATTTTCTTGAAATATCAAGCGCCTCTGCATCACTCGGAACGCTTACCTTCCAATCTGTAAATCTCATATTATACCTCATACATTTATTTATATTATTATAACAAATTTATTGTCTTTTCACAATATAAAATTAAAAAAAGGTGTAGATTATATCTACACCTTTTGATTTTTTAGGAAAGTGGCGGGAAAGTTGGCTTTTGCTCGCCTAAGGTAACCTTAACGCTTAACTTTTCATTCTTGCGGACAATTTTAAATTCAACCGTGTCACCCGCTTTGTGACTCTGCACTATGTCCACAACCTGCTGGTTTTCTTTAATTTCTTTACCGTCGACAGAAACAATTCTGTCTCCTGCCTGAAGACCTGCTTCTTCTGCCGCAGAGCCTCGGTTTACAGCCGAAATATAAACACCGCCCTCGCCCATTCTGTAAAGAAATGCGGTCTGCTCGTCAACATAGGTCACGCTAATTCCCGCCTCAGGTCTTCCGCTTACATAGCCGTTATTTATAAGCTCATCAACGACCTCGCGCGCGGTGTCAATCGGAATAGCAAAACCGAGACCCTCAATGCCGCTGCCCGAGGATTTCGCATTAACGATGCCGACCAATTTTCCGCTACCGTCAAAGAGTCCTCCACCGGAATTTCCCGGGTTAACGGATGCATCTGTCTGAAGAAGCGTCATGCTCTGACCTTCGATTTCAACCTCGCGGTCGAGTGCACTTATAATTCCCTCGGTAACAGTACCGCCGAGCTCGCCGAGCGGATTTCCGATAGCAAGCACGCGCTGACCTACAACAAGATTACCAGATGAACCAAATTCTGCCGCACGAAGACCATTGGTCTCAACTTTTATGACAGCAAGGTCGGTTCTCTCGTCATAGCCTACAATACTTGCAGGAAATTCTTTGCCGTCACGAGTTCTGACAGTTATTTTACTTGCACCGTTGATAACGTGATTATTTGTGACAATGTATCCATCCTCGCTGATGATTACACCACTACCGGCGCCCGTGGTTACATACTGACCCATAATTAAATTATTGCGCGACATTGACTCAGTTGTAATCTCGACAACACTGTCCATACCGACTGCCGCAACCGCCGCCGCATTGAATGCGCTGCTGTCAGCTGCCGCGAGCTGTTCTATTGTAATTCCGGGATTTTGCATTGCTTCATCAATCGCTTCATTTCTGTCGCTCATACGGTTAGCGAGCAATCCTCCGCCAAAGCCAAGACCTGCTGAAACAATAACCGTTGCAACGAGAAGTATAGCAATATTTGCGTTTTTCTTTTCTTTTTTAGGCTTAATCTCTTTTCTGTACTGAGGTACAGAATAATCATCATTATGCCAATTGTTATTATATTGATTATCCATAAAGATCATTCCTTTCAAGTAATAGTATAAACCGAATTTATGATAAAATCTTAAAGGATATATGAACATTTTATGAAAAAAGGGAGAAGTTATAACAATAACTTCTCCCTTCGTTTTGAAAATTAATATTTTCTCTTCTTTGCGCGAGCGGCTTCACTCTTTTTACGTCGCTTTACGCTGGGGCTTTCATAATGCTCTCTTTTACGAAGTTCGGAAAGGACACCCGCCTTAGCACAAGAACGCTTAAATCTCTTAAGAGCGCTGTCTAAGGATTCATTATCTTTTACACGGATTTCTGACATTTGTTATCCCTCCCTCCACCGGTTTAGGCAAAAATCTATTTTGCATCAGAAATTAACATTCTTATTATATAAAATTATACGCCCTCTGTCAAGAGTAAAATTTATAATTTTAAAACTATTTAATAATCAAATTGACGAGCTTATTCGGAACAACGATTGATTTAACGATTTTTCCGTTCTCTAATGCCTGTTTAACCTTCTCAGTCTCGCAAGCAAGAGCGATAACGGTAGCCTCGTCAGCATCAACCGGGACGTTAATTCTCTCGCGAACCTTACCGCAAATCTGAACTGCGATTTCAACAGCTTCATCGCGGGTTTTAGCCTCATCAAACTCCGGCCAAGCTGCGAGTGAAATAAAGCCTTCTCCACCAAGCATTTCCCAAAGCTCTTCGCACATATGCGGAGCAAACGGTGCAAGCATCTTTAATAAAACCTTGACATCGCCACGCGATACGCCATTTTCTGCATAGGTGTTAACAAGTGCCATCATTGCAGCGATTGCAGTGTTGAACTTAACGTTCTCAATATCTTCGCCGACTTTTTTAATTGTCTTGTGGATAGCAGCTTCGTTAGCCGGTGAATATTCCTCGGAGTCGTCTGCACTCTCGGCAATATTCCATACGCGACCTAAGAATCTCTTACAGCCCTTGACAGACTGCGGTGACCACGGTGCAGCTTTTTCAAAGTCGCCGATAAACATAATGTAAAGGCGCATTGTATCAGCACCATACTGAGCAACAATATCATTCGGGTTAACGACATTACCGCGGGACTTTGACATCTTCTCGCCGCCCTCACCCAAAAT
>JAZPZP010000046.1:0-2210 GCA_045544695.1 Eubacteriales bacterium
TGTTAAATTCAGGCATTCATATGGCTGCAGGAAGCGACCACATGGTTAAATACGACGCAATTAAATCAGTAAATCCATATCATCCGTTTATAGCACTTTACAATATGGTAACCTGCAAGGCGCGCGACGGCAAGGCGTATAATCCGAATCAGAGAATGAGTCGTGAGGAAGCGCTCCTCTGCTACACACGCTATGCAGCGTGGGCAACCTTTGATGAGCATCTCTTCGGCTCACTCGTTAAAGGCCATAGAGCTGACTTCTTAATTCTGGATCGAGACTATTTTACTTGTCCCGAAGACGAAATCAAAGACATCAAACCGCTTAAAACTTATCTCGACGGCAACTGTGTTTACAGTGCATAATAAAAAAGCGATTGGGAATTCCCAATCGCTTTTGTTTATTCCTGCATACATTTTGCGGCGAGAAGAACGCCTTCTCTGCCCGTTTCATAAGTGAGACCACCCTGTAGATATACAAGGTATGGCTCACGCATTGGAGCATCGGCAGAAAGTTCAATCGATGCGCCCTGAATGAATGCACCTGCTGCCATAATTACCTGGCAATCATAGCCAGGCATATCCCATGGCTCAGGTGTAACGAAGCTATCAACCGGTGCGCCCATCTGGATACCTCGGCAGAATTTTCGCACATTTTCTTCGTTTTGAAGCTCGAGCGTCTGGATTATGTCATAGCGCACATCCTCTGCCTTAGGAGATACGTTATAACCCAGTTCCTCAAAAAGACCTGCACAGAACACCGCGGTTTTTACCGCCTGCGCGGTAGTGTGCGGAGCATTGAAAAATCCCTGGAAAAGTGCTCTGTTGTTGCCCATTGTGCAACCGCACTCTCTTCCGATTCCCGGAGCTGTAAGGCGCATTGCAGCGCGCTCAACAAACTCGCTCTTTCCTGCTATGTATCCGCCGGTCGGAGCAAGTCCTCCACCCGGATTTTTTATAAGTGAGCCGACAATCAGGTCTGCACCCACCGCACACGGCTCAATTGTTTCGACAAATTCACCGTAGCAGTTATCCACGATAACACAGATATTCGGGTTTGCCTTGTGCACCGCGTCGCAAATCTCACCGATTTTTGCAACCGAGAGAGCTGCGCGAGTACTGTATCCGCGCGAGCGCTGGATTAACACAGTAGTAATGCTTTTATCTTCAGAAATTGCCTGTGTAATCGCTTCAAAATCAGCCTCTCCCGACGGAAGCAAGTCGATCTCGCGATATTTAACACCGAAATCCTTTAGTGATCCGGGGTAGTTTCCGGTAATTCCGATAGTGCTCTGCAAAGTATCATACGGAGCACCCGTCGCCGCAAGAAGCGTATCTCCGGGGCGAAGTGCACCAAAAAGAGCGCAGGCAATCGTGTGGGTTCCGTTAACAAATTGAAGTCTTACCAAAGCATCCTCGGCGCCAAATACCTCAGCATAAATTTTATCTAATGTATCGCGGCCCAAATCGTCATAACCGTATCCGCTTGTACCTGCAAACATCGAGTCCGACACGCGGTATTTCTGGAAAGCGGAAAGCACCTTCTGCGAATTTATACGCGCAATTTCATCAATGCGTTTAAAACTGTCCTTGAGCTTTTCCTCAACCTTAATTGCTAAGTCGTTAAGCATTTTTCACCTCGCGAATAATGCCCATCGGCGTTTGCTGAGCGCTCTGACCAAGCGGATTGTCCTTTAAAATTTTAACTAAAAGCTCGCGATCCATTTCTTTTTCGGATGTTCCTAAAATGTTTCCTGCAAGGTCGTTTACATCGACGATTGCGACATTAAATCCGATTCTCTCAGCAATATCCTTTGCAACCTTATCAGGATTCTCAGGACCTAATACAACGCATGTGTTATACGGCGGAATTGTGTTCGGAGTAGGACCGTCTATTGATTCAGCCTTATAGCCTGCAATCTTGTAAAACCAGCCGCGTTTGCCGATGAGTTTACCTACAGCACTGATTCCCGCTGCAAAAAGGATACGGAGAACTCCGCATTCGCGGAGAGCCATTTCCATTGTTTCGGGAATTCCAAGTCCTATTCCATACGGTGACTTATAAACGAATTTAACCAAAATTTTAGCTAACTTGCGCGGCTTGATATCGCTCATCGGAATTGCGCGGCGCTGAGTACAAGCAACGCACTTTTCCGAAATGAAGAGGATATCGCCCTCCTGCATATGCTCTTTAGCATACTTTTCCGCAACATC
>JAZPZP010000047.1:0-2880 GCA_045544695.1 Eubacteriales bacterium
TCTTAATGCTCCGCCAAAGTTTGCTCACAGAGTTGCAGACGAGGTTGCAAGACTTACCAATAAGCCGTTTAAGACAGCGCATAACAAGTTCCACGCTTTGACATCAAAGGATGAGCTTGTTTTTGCACACGGTGCAATCAAAGCGCTCGCTTGTGATATGATGAAGATTGCAAACGACGTTCGTTGGCTTGCTTCAGGTCCGCGTGACGGTCTTGGCGAAATCTTTATTCCGGAAAATGAGCCGGGTTCATCAATTATGCCGGGTAAGGTTAACCCGACACAGTGCGAAGCGGTAACAATGGTTGCTGTTCAAGTAATGGGTAACGATGTTGCAGTCGGTATGGCGGCATCTCAGGGTAATTTTGAGCTCAACGTATTTATGCCGGTTTGTGCTTATAACTTCTTACAGTCAGCGAGACTCCTTGCTGAGGCGATTACATCGTTTAATAAGAACTGTGCGGTTGGAATCCGTGCTAACAAAGCGAAAATGCACCATAATCTCCACAATTCACTTATGCTTGTAACTGCGCTCAATCCGTATATCGGATATGAGAATGCGGCTAAGACAGCAAAGAAAGCTTATAAAGATAATATTTCTCTTAAGGAAGCTTGTGTTGAGCTTGGCTTCTTAACAGCTGAAAAGTTTGACGAAGTATTCCATCCGGAAGAAATGGTATAGTGAGGTAATGATAATGAAGGCAAGTTATTATCCGGGCTGTACTCTTAAAAATAAGGCGCGCGATTTAGACTTATACGCTCGTAAGTCCGCCGAGGTTTTGGGAGTTGAGCTTAATGAAATCGAAAATTGGCAGTGCTGTGGCGGCGTTTTCACAACTGCAAAAGACGAGATTGCTACAAAGCTCTCCTCTGTAAGAGCGCTGAAGTTTGCAAGAGATAATGAAACTCCGCTCGTAACCGTTTGCTCTGCCTGCCACAATGTTATTAAGCAGACAAATTATGCTATGCAGAATGACGCTGAGTTTGCCGGCAAGGTAAACAGATATATGGCGGAAGAGAGCGATTACAACGGCGAGTGTGAAATCTACCATTATCTTGAGATGCTTCGCGACTTAGTCGGCTTTGATAAGCTCAAGGAAAAAGTAGTAAATCCGCTTAAGGGTAAGAAGATTGCTGCATATTACGGCTGCTTACTTCTTCGTCCGAGCGGCGTTATGCAGATGGACGATCCTGAAAATCCGACTATTTTAGAGGATTTCATCCGTGCTCTCGGCGCTGATGCGGTTATATATGCAAACCGCAACGAGTGCTGTGGTGGCTATGTTTCGGTTGAGAGTCCCGAGCTTGCGGCTAAAAAGAGTAACGCAGTTGTTGCTAACGCAAAGTCACAGGGTGCTGAAATGATAATAACTGCTTGTCCGCTTTGTCGTTATAATTTAATTAAAAACGGCAGCGATATCCCGGTAGTTTACTTTACGGAGCTTCTTGCAGAAGCGCTTGGAATAAAGGAGGATACAAATGAATAAAGAGTATCTTCAGGAAGAGATTATCCGCATTAGCGGCGTTAATCCGAAAAAATGTATGCGCTGCGGCAAGTGTTCTGCTACATGCCCTGCATACGACGAGATGGAATATCATCCGCATCAGTTCGTTAATATGGTTGAATGCGGCGATATTGAACCTCTCTTAAATTCAGATTCATTATATAAATGCTTATCGTGCTTTGCGTGTATCGAGCGCTGCCCGAGAAGTGTTGAGCCGGCAAAGCTTGTTGAAGCGGTTCGTCTCGCTGTTGTTCGTCAGCAGGGCAAAAACCGTATGACACCGGACCATGTCCCGAATCTTTTGGATGAGGACACTCCGCAGCAGCTTTTAGTTTCGGCATTCAGAAAATATACAAAGTAAGGAGGAAAGATAATGCAGAGAATTGGTGTTTTCGTATGCTGGTGTGGCAGTAACATTGCCGGCACGGTAGATGTCAAGGCAGTTGCCGAGGCGTTAAAGAATGAGCCGGGCGTTGTCTTTTCTACCGACTACCAGTATATGTGCTCTCAGGCAGGTCAGGATCTTATAAAGAATTCAGTCAAAGAGCATAATTTAAGTGCAATCGTTGTGTGCTCATGCTCACCGCGTATGCACGAGGCGACATTCCGTAAAACCGCTCAGGCGGCAGGAATTAACCCGTATATGGTTGAAATTGCAAATATTCGTGAGCAGTGCTCATGGGTTCATAAAGAGATGCCCATAGGTACAGAAAAGGCGGTTATTTTAGGCCGTGCGGCAGTTGCTAAGGTTAACTTAAATACTCCGCTTACCCCGGGCGAATCACCGGTAACAAAGCGCGCACTTGTAATTGGTGGCGGTATCGCAGGTATTCAGACCGCGCTTGATATTGCAGATGCGGGCTTTGAAGTTGATATCGTTGAAAAGAAGCCGACAATCGGTGGTAAAATGGCGCAGCTTGATAAAACATTCCCGACTCTTGACTGTGCTGCTTGTATCTTAACCCCGAAGATGGTTGATGTTGCTCAGCACGAAAAAATTCGTATTTTCTCATACAGTGAGGTTGAGGAAGTTGGCGGATTCGTAGGTAACTTCGATGTTAAAATTAAGAAACACGCTCGTTTCGTTAAAGAAGATATTTGTACCGGTTGCGGCGCTTGCTTAGAAAAGTGCCCGATGAAGAAGGTACCGAACGAGTTTAACTTAGGTATGGACAACCGTACCGCTATTTATATTCCGTTTGCTCAGGCTGTTCCGAAGGTTGCTACAATCGACCCGAACAGCTGCAATATGATTAAAAACGGAAAGTGCGGTCTTTGCGCTAAGGTTTGTGCTGCAGGCGCTATCGACTATACACAGAAGGATGAAATCATCGAAGAGAAGTACGGTGCAATCGTTGTTGCAACCGGATTTAATCCG
>JAZPZP010000048.1:0-19830 GCA_045544695.1 Eubacteriales bacterium
CAAGACCTGAAATGATTTCCTTCGGAGGAGCTGGGAATAAATCGTTAATAAATGTATATACAGTACCGTCAGCACCGGTAACCGTTGCGTTTAAAAGTGATGCATCGGTGTTGCCCGAAGCTACCATAACAATCGGAACAATTAAAACTGCAGCGAGCATCAAAAGGCCCTGGAAGAAGTCAGTCCAGCAAACAGCCTTGTAGCCGCCGAGGAATGTGTAAATCAAAATGATTGCGGCAAAGATAATCATCGCAGTTCCACTCTCAAGTGCCGGGAAGAGCTGAGTGAATACCTTAGCACCTGCAGAGAATGCTGATGCAACGTAAATTGTAAAGCTTACAAGGAAAACGATTGCACAGATAATCTTAAGTGCCGATGACTTCGCCAAAAAGCGGTTTGTAAGATACTGCGGCATTGTAATCGAGTCGCCTGCAGCCTTTGAGAACTTACGAAGGCGCTTTGCAACGATAATCCAGTTAAGCGCTGTACCGATAGCAAGACCGATACCAATCCAAGCCTGACCGAGACCGAATGCTAAAATTGAACCCGGAAGACCCATAAGAAGCCATGCGCTCATATCCGATGCCTGGGCACTCATAGCAGTAACCCACGGGCCCATCTTACGGCCGCCTAAAAAATAATCCTGCTCACCCTGCGACTTGCTTGCGAAAAAGAAGAAAACGCCAACTCCAAGCATTGCAACAAAGTAGAGCACGAATGCCAAAACTTCACCTGTCATGATAAAATTTCCTCCTAATGTAAAAACTTACTCACAGTATATCACACTAAAGCGATAAAATCAAGTTTTTAGTAAAAAAATGCAAGAGTTAGAAACAACTCTTGCATTTTTTTATATTCTTATTGTATTTACAGCTTCTTCTTTTCCGCTCAATAGTGATCGATTCATTGCATTTAAAACAAAAACAGGTGCAATTAAATCCTCATAAGAATGTGGTTGCTTACCACCTTTAAGCATTGCATAAAATTCATTAAATTCAGAAACAAAGCCGTTTTCGAATTTAAATTCAGATACCTTAAACTTGTCCTGGCAGCTTATTCCCGCAACATACACTCCGCTACCGACCACATAATTAATGCTAACATCGTAATTTTCATAACGAACAATGCCATTTCGTGCATTGCCGTTTTCAAACATTTTAACCGATTTCGGATAATTGCCGAAAATCGTCATCACAGTTTGCGCAAGATGCTGCGAATAGAAGAAAAATCCGCCATGCGGATTGTCGACACTTAAAGGCTCTCGTACAAAACCGCCGTGTACTGCACCGTAGGTTTTATTTTTTACATCGTCTTTGAGTTCCTGCACAAATTCATCAAAAATAACCATTGAACCGCCGCAGGCTTTAACATTGTTATCGCGAAGATCGCGCATAAACAAGACCGCCTCTTCCTCTGTTACGGTAATTGGCTTGTCGATAAACATCGGAACGCCGTACTTGATGTAGGGCTTTGCATATTCATAATGTTTTCCGCCGTGACGCGCTGTTATGATAACACCGTCCACCGCACCTGCAAGTTCATCATAGTTTTTCATTTTATAAACGCCGAATCTCTCTGAAAGCTTATTCATAGCCTCCCGCTCTTCGCTGAATATACCAATAACTTCAATATCATCTACTGCTTTTTTCTCAATAATATGCTCTAAAAAAGCATCTGCATGCGAATTCTCGCAACCTAAAATCACTATTTTGTACATTTCTATTCCTCCCAAATAAGACAAAATCCCCTGATAATCAGGGGATTAAAGTTATTTCTTTGTTGCGGATTTAAATTGAGTACGTGCTGTGCGAATTTCTTCAAGCGCCTGCTGAGCAACAGTTTCAAGTCTCTTGAGAGCATCGTCAACATACTCATTTGCAGTGCGCGATAATTCTTTTGACTTTGTTTCAGCAAGGGTTACCATTTCATTGGCACGCTGCTTTGCAGTAAGTAAAACCTCTTCCTCAGATACCATCTGGCGAGCACGCTCTTCTGCTGCACGCTTAATTGCTTCGCCCTCGCGCTTTGCCTGAGCGAGAATATCATTTCTTCCCTCAACAATAATGCGAGCCTGTTCTAAATCCTTCGGTAAGTTTGTTTTGATTTCCTCAATTAAATCGAGGGCACGCTCACGGTCTAAAAGACACTTATCCGCACCAAACGGAAGTGCCCACGAGTCCTGCACCATATCGTATAACATTCCTACTAATTCTTCAATTCCGGTTGCCATAATTTATTGCCCCCTACTTAATTTTTTCTTAACGTCCTCAAGGATTTCGCGAGGAACAAAATTTGAAATATCGCCGTTTAATGAGCCGACCTCTTTGACAAGACTTGATGATAGATATAAATTTTCCTCAGAAGTCGGTAAAAAGATGGTTTCGAGCTCAGGGTTTAGTTTTCTGTTGATAAGCGCCATCTGAAATTCACTTTCAAAGTCACTTATCGCACGCAGACCCTTAATTACGACACAATCGCCAAGCTCTGCCGTCCATCTCGATAACAAATCATACGAAAACTCAACAGAAACATTAGGAATATCCTTAATAACGCGAGAAATAAGCTCAACTCGTTCTTCAACGGTAAAAAGAGTTTTCTTCTTACTGTTTACCATAACGACAACGATAAGCTTATCAAAAATTCCCGCAGCACGACGGATAACATCCAGATGCCCGAGAGTAATCGGGTCAAAGCTGCCCGGATATATACAGGTTTTCATATCCTATCCCTTTCTATATACGGTGATTTTCGATTTGCCGTAGAGATATTCGCGACCCTTTACATACGGTGCCGGCACATCCGGCATCTCAGTTTCGCGCATACTCTCACATACTATTATACCACCATCTGTCAATATGTCAATCTCGCAAATTTGATTTAATGCGCGGAAAATTAAATTTCCTTTATACGGCGGATCCAAAAAAATCACATCAAACTTATCAGAATTTCTAAGATAAGTTGCAAAATCGCTACACACGACCGAGATTTCCTTTTCAAAGCCACAGGTCTTAACATTATCTGAAATAATTTTAACAGCTGCCTGTGCATTATCTACAACAACCGCTTTTGCCGCACCGCGGCTAACCGCCTCGATTGCCATCTGACCGCTGCCACCAAATAAATCCAAAATTTTCCTTCCCGGGATGTCAAACTGAACTATATTGAAAATAGATTCTTTAATTCTATCAGTTGTCGGGCGTGTATCAAGTCCCTCAAGAGTTTTTAATTTTCTTCCACGCGCTGTACCTGTAATAACTCTCATATTCTTACTCCTCATTAAAATATTTATAAACACTTTCCGCAACAGATAGCGGAACGACCTTTGAAAGCTCGGAAACACTCGCTTCTTTAATCGCCGTAACACTCTTGAAATGACGAATGAGCGCTACTCTTCGCACTTCACCGACGCCCTCGATTTTTTCAAGCGTTGACTTGCCAACAGTTTTACCGCGAAGCTTTCTGTGATATTCAATTGCTGTGCGATGCACCTCGTCCTGTATATTCGAAACTAATTTAAACACAGCCGGATTTGCTGAAATTCCGACTTCCCTGCCGTCCGGCGTTACTATCGCACGCGTACGATGATGGTCATCCTTTACCATTCCGAAAACAGGAACGTCAATTTTCATTTCATTTAAAAGTGCGTATATCGCATTTGTCTGTCCTTTTCCACCGTCGAGCAGAATTAAATCCGGCAGAGGACTAAACTTCTCGTCATTTTCTAAAAATCTCGTCATACGACGCGATATCACCTCGCGCATTGCACCGACATCATCCTGATCATCAAGCGTTTTAATTTTAAATTTACGGTATTTTGAACGGAAAGGCCTCGCATCAGAAAACACAATCATTGATGCTACCTGCTCACTACCTGCAGTATTTGATATATCGTATGACTCGATAATCTTTGGCGGCTTTGGAAGCGCCAGAAGATGCTGAAGATCCCCTATTACTCGTGAAACAATCTCCTCATCACTCACAGCCAAACGAAGCTTCTGACTTGCGTTTTCGCGCGCCATTTCAACAAGGCGTACCTTTTCGCCACGCTTTGGTGCGTTTATATACACCCTGTGCTCACAAAGCTCGCCGAGCCAACGCTCGAGTAGCTCCGAGTCAGGAATTTCATCGGATAAATAAATCTCGCGCGGCAGAATTTTTCTCGGCATATAGTATTGCCTTATAAAACTGAAAAGAAGCTCGCCGACATCGGAATAAACCGGCGTTTCAATAAGCTCGGCTTCACTCTCCAAAAGCGCTCCGTTAATATAATGCAAAACGGAAAAGGCGCACTTACTCTCGCCGATTTTAATTGCAATAACATCGGTATCCGCCATAACGCCCGAAAGAACCTTCTGGCGAAGCTCTAATTTTTCAATCGCGCGGATTTCATCTCTTATTTTTGCCGCCGCCTCAAATTCCATATTCTCAGCACGAGCGGTCATTTTTTCTCTGAGTTCATCGAGAAGTGTTTCGCATTTGCCCTCAAAAAGCGCTATCGCTCTGTCAATCAGCGCACGGTATTCTTCCTTAGATACCTTCCCGCTGCAAACGGCACAACAACGATTCAAATGTGCGTTAAGGCAGGGACGTTCTTTTCCAATGTCGCGCGGAAACTTTCTTCTGCAAGACGGCAATTTTAGCGCTTGCAATACAGCGGATATCGCTGCTTTTGATGCGCTTCTGCCGCTATATGGGCCGAAATATTTAGCCCCGTCGTTCTGCGGCTTTGAAACTATTGAAAATCTTGGAAAATCCGACTGTACATCAAGACGCACGAACGGATAACCTTTATCATCTTTAAGCAGAATATTATATTTCGGCATATGGCGCTTTATAAGCGAATTTTCCAAAACGAGCGCTTCAAATTCGGTGTCGGTAACGATGTAATCAAAGTCCCACACCTGTTTTACCATAACCTGAGTTTTGTAGTTATGATTCGGATTCTCGCGAAAATACGAGCTCACGCGGTTTATAAGCTGCTTCGCTTTTCCGACATATATGACCTCACGGTTTTTGTTAAGCATTAAGTACACGCCCGGCTTATGCGGTAAGCTAAGTGCCTTGTCGTGTACATCAACACGCTCCGTCATCATAAAAGTTACCTCTGTAAAAAAATAAGCGCCGCTTTATTTACGCGGCGCTTTATTTACGCTTTAATTATTCAGAAAAGTTGGAATCAACGAGTTCACAAAGTGCCTCAATTGCTTCTTTTTCGTCAGAACCGTCAGCGATAATGGTAATTTCAGTACCCTTAACTATTCCGAGAGAAAGAACTCCGAGCAGGCTTTTTGCATTGACGCGTCGCTCATCACGCTCAACCTGAATACTGCACTTAAACTCATTTGCCTTCTGTATAAAAAATGTTGCAGGACGCGCGCGTAAACCGACTTGATTGTTAATTAAAACTACTTTAGAACACATACAGTGTAGCCTCCGTTTCATCCCGTAAATAGTATTAACCGCGGGATTGTAAAATATCGAAAAATATACAAGTTAATATTATAAGACATATTATACTACATCATTTATCAAATTTCAAGCAGAAGAAACATATTTTTTTAACTTAGTAAAATAAAATCTATGTTGCAATACACTAAATTCTCAGTTCTGCAATAGTAACACCGTTTTCACCTTCGCCGAAGGTACCGAGTCTGAAGCTTTTAACGTGGCGATTGTGCTTTAAATTATCCTGTACGGTGCGGCGAAGAACACCCGTTCCCTTACCGTGAATAATTGTGACGGTACCAAGCTTTGCGAGAAACGCGGTGTCGATATATCTTTCAAGCACGCTCTCAGCTTCTTCTGGGAGCATACCGCGCAAATCGACTTCGGGTTTTACGCTTATATTGCGAAGCTCAGCCTGCTTTTTTGCAATAAAATCGGTAACCGTTTTATCTCCCGTTTCTTCAACAAGCTTTAAATCACGCACTTTAACATTGACTTTCATAATACCTGCCTGAACCTGAAGCGTTCCATTTTTATCAGGTATTGTAAGAACCGTTGCGCGAGTGCCTAAATTTATAAGCTCAACCGTGTCGCCAACTTTAAGCGGACGCTTAAGTGGCGGAGCCTGCTGTTGCTTTTTCTTCTTACCGATTGCCGAGAGTTCATCCTCAGCCTCGTTAAGGCTTCTTCGCATAGCCGCACGCGCATCATTAACAGCCTGATAATTTTCTTCTTTTCTGCGTTTTTTGCAAATTTCATCAAGCTCTTCAAATACGGAATCTGCCGTAGCGCGAGCATTTTTAATAAGGCGCTCAGCCTCAGCTTTTGCGCGTTCAAGTGCTTTATCGCGGTCGCGTTCGATGCTTGCGTCAAACTCCTCTGCTTTCTTACGCATTTCTTCAGCTTCGCGACGAGCCCGCTCCGCTGAGCGCAACTCTTCCTCAAGCTTTGAGCGTTTTTCTTCAAGAGAAGCTAAAATTTCATCAAAGCGTTTATCCTCGCTGTCTATAAGCTTTTTAGCATTATCAATTATATAATCTGACAAACCAATACGCTTTGAAATCGCAAACGCATTACTCTTGCCCGGAACGCCTATAAGTAATTTATATGTCGGACGCAGAGTTTCAACATCGAATTCACAGCTTGCGTTCTCAACGCGCTCAGTAGTGAGTGCATAGCTCTTAAGCTCGGTATAATGTGTTGTTGCGGCGACACGAGCACCAAGCTTTCTCGCATACTCGATTATTGATACCGCAAGGGCTGCACCCTCTACCGGGTCAGTTCCCGCTCCTAATTCATCAAACAGAATGAGCGACTTATCGCTTGCTTTTTCAAGTATCGCAACAATATTAGTCATATGCGAGGAGAAGGTCGAAAGTGACTGCTCAATGCTCTGTTCATCGCCGATATCCGCGAAAACATTTTCAAAAACCGAAACACAGCTACCGGAGTCACAAGGAATGTGAAGACCGCACTGAGCCATAATATTCAAAAGACCAATCGTCTTAAGCGCAACCGTCTTACCGCCGGTATTCGGACCGGTAATTATAAGCGTGTCAAAATCAAGACCTAAGCGTATATTTACCGGAACAATGTTTTTCTTATCAATAAGCGGATGACGCGCGCGCACAAGCGATACCTGACCGTTTGTGTTAACCTCAGGTACATCCGCATTTAAATCATAAGATAATTTAGCTTTTGCAAAGATAAAATCAAGCTTTGTAAGAAGCTCGTAATCGTTCTGGATTGAATTTGAAAATTCAGAAACCGTAGCTGAAAGCTCCGCGAGTATTCGCTCGATTTCCTTTTTCTCTTTAGCCTCAAGCTCGCGAAGCTCATTATTTAACGAAACTACAGGCATCGGCTCGATAAAAAGTGTCGCGCCCGATGAAGAAACATCGTGCACCAGACCGCCGACATCCGCCTTATGCTCACTCTTTACCGGAACAACGTATCTGCCCGAGCGCTGAGTTATAATCGGCTCCTGCAAAAGTTTTGACTGCGACGGGCTCGAAATCATACGCTGAAGCACATCGCGCACTTTTGCATTCGCCGCGCGGATTTTTCGGCGTATGTCGGTAAGAGCAGTGGATGCCCCATCTGCAATTTCATCCTCACTGATTATCGCTGAATTTATCGAATCCTCTAAAAATTTATTTGCAGAGAGCGAATCAAAAAGAGCATCCAAACTCGTTTTTTTCTCAAAATCGCCCTTGTATCCGCGTAGTAAACGCGCAGTCTTAAGAAGCATTGCAACATCCAAAAGCTCCTTACAGTTAAGCGATCCTCCTCGTTCTGCTCTGTTCAGCGACGCGGAAACATTGCGTATACCTGCAAACGGAGGCGCACCGCGAAGACCGATGTAATTCTTGGCATCTGTCGTTTCAAGAAGCGCTCGTCTTACATCGTCTGCATGCGTCATTGGTAAAAGATCTCTTGCGTTCTCCTTCGCCTGCTCGGATACCGCACAAGCTGCGAGCATTTCAAGAACGCGTGAGAGCTCTAATGTCTGTAATGATTTTTTATATAAATCAATCATAAATTAAACCTCATAAAATACTTTTATAAAACGAAAGAGTTTTGAATTCGCGCCCAAATTGCGCTTTTAGATAATCCTCTGCAACGTAGGAAAGCGAAGCTATTCCCTCTTCACTCAGATTAAATGAGAATATTTTCTTAACATCGCTTTCAAAAATATAGCGCATTGCGGAAACAACTCCAGCTGATACCGGAATTCCTCCGCGCGAGCAGTCTCTACAATAACAAAGACCGTCGGCAACATTCATTTTACCCTCGTAAAATTCGCATCCGCAACCCGCACAGCGAACGATATTCGGCATAAAGCCCGAAAAGGACGCTATTTTAAGTTCAAAAGCCGCCTTTATTATTCTTTTGTCAAACAGCTTTTTGGAAAGCGCGTAAACCGCATTCAGACCAAGTCGCAAAAGCTCAGGATTTGTTACCTCTTCATCCGATGCTTGCTCCAAAACCTCGGCAAAGTAATTTGCGAGAGAAAGCGACGACAGATCATTTCTTAAATCATAGAAAAGCTCAATTGCCTCCGCCTCGTTTACAGTAAATCTGCCCGATGCCTCATAAAGCGTGAACTCGGAATACGCAAGGCTCTGCACCGCGGCGGAAATACGACTGCTTTTGCGTCTTACTCCGCGCGCCGCAGCCGTTATTTTACCCTGGCATTCGGTAAGTATTGTAAGCATTGCGTCCGCATCGCGATATGGTACTGCACGCAGAACAAGCCCTTTTTCAACACGGTGCATTTCACTTTCCCGCCTTTTTATTCATACCCGAAATTTCTTATAAGCGCATTGTTGTCGCGCCAGTTTTCCTTAACCTTAACCCACGTTTCAAGATAAACACGCGTGCCCATAAATTCCTCAATATCCGCTCTCGCACGCTCTCCTATTTTCTTAAGCATAGCGCCTTTTTTGCCAATAATGATTCCTTTATGGCTGTCTTTTTCACAATAAATCACAGCGCCGACATCAATTATGCCGTTGTCGCGCTCGGAGAATTTCTCAATTTCAACCGCAGTACCGTGCGGCACCTCTCGGTCTAAAAGCTCTAACATCTTCTCTCTGATTATCTCAGCAATCATCTGCTTTTCCGGCTGGTCGGAAACCATATCCTCCGGGAAAAGTTGCGGACCTTCCGGAATAAATTTTTCTACCTCATCGAGCACCAGCTCAACGCCGTCGCCCATCTTTGCGGAAACCGGAATTACCGCCGCAAAATTATATCGTTTCTGATACACATCGATAACCTTGAAAATATCCTTGTGTGCTACCGTGTCAATTTTATTTATTACTAAAATTGCCGGAATTTTACTTGCTGCAATCTGAGAAATAAGCTCCTCCTCGGGCTTACCAATCGTGTCAATCGGCGGAACAAGCAAGAGAGTTGCCTCGACATCGGTAACCGATTCGCGAACAACCTTTACCATAAATTCGCCGAGTCTGCTCTGTGGCTTATGAATGCCGGGAGTATCCATAAAAACAAACTGAGTTTCATTTCTGTTTATAACTCCGCAAATTCGATTGCGCGTAGTCTGCGGCTTATTTGAAACTATTGCAATTTTCTCGCCTGCAAGCGCATTTATAAGCGTGGATTTACCGACATTCGGTCTTCCAACAATTGCAATCATACCTGATTTTTTAATATTCATAATTCTCTCCTAATTTATACCTATCCGTGAAGACAGCAGATAGACCGGCAAAGTCCAAAGCAGCATATAAACTAAAACATTATAAGCATTTCCCGATTCATAGCTGCCGACAAAAGTAATGTAAAACATAAGAAGCATACCGATAATTGCACAAATCGTAGATAGCACAACATTGCGTATCGTAATCTTTCTGAGTCTGCGCGCGGCGATAACCGCACTCGCAAACGGCATAATACCCGCGCGGGTGATAAATGCTGCCGGGTCATACTCGAGATACTGATCCTCAGATGCAAGGTCTAATCTATCCTCAATTCGCGGATATTCAATAGAACCCGATTTAACATTTATTTCACTTTCAATCATAATCGGTGTCTGGTTACAGTCGATTGATGCCATAACAGGATTAAGTCGCGACTTGACAACACTTTCAATACTGTCCTTAACCTCTTCGGTCAAACGATATTTTAAATTAAATGCCGCAGCCAAGGTTTTATTTATCGCGAGATACATCGTGTTTTTAGAGCTTGTAACCTCAGTAAGTGCTATTCCCATGCTTGTAATGAACGAGGCAGTTCCGAAAAGAACATAATCTCCGCGTATTTCCGCCTCCATACCGCCGGACTCATGATGCATAAGGTGTGAAACTTTCTCATTTTTGCCATACTGACTTTTTAAAATTTCCTCAAACACGGGAGCTATACCGCTCTTTGCCTCACATGCCATACTCGTAGCATAGCAGACGACCTTCTCAAGACTAAAGTTATTAAATACCTTAAGTCCGTGTGATGAAACAGTACCCTTCGGGAAAATATCACTGTCGCGCATAATAAGATTTCTGTTTCCTGAGAATGAAAATGCCGCGTACCAGCCGGCAAGTGCTGCACCCAAATTTGAAAGCTTCTTTGTAATCTTGGAAAACGGAAGCCCGTAACAAATTAGAATAAAAAACGGAGTTGAAACGGTTGTAATAGCCGCAAAAGCCCAGAAAAATCTCGTCGGATCGCTTCTGCCAATTGATGAGATAATAGAGAGCAAAAGTGACGCAACAATGATTATCGGGGATAAATATGTCCAAAAACGCTCAGCACCATCAGGCATCTGGACATATTTCGTAAACGGTTCAATTTCACTTATCGGATGCTTAATTAAATTGATATCTCCGTCACGCTCGGAAATAAATACTCCAAACGGCTCTTTTGAAGCGCTCGCTGCCTTGCAGGCACGCACACGCGCGCTCGCTCGCAGATATGTTCCGACACCTGCAAAGAAAAGCATTACAATACATACCGAACAATACGGAATTGTAAGTCGCGCACTCTCATTCAGGAGCATAAATATCGCGTGAATAAGCGTTGCAAGCGAAGATGTAGCAACGAGAGCTAACATATCAGGTCTTAAAGTAAACAGTGCCTTAAGTCCTCTGAAGAAAATTCGCCCGTGCATCGCGATTGCAATAAGATGCATCGCAATAAGTGCTGTTATGTGCCAGAAAGGATTTGCGTCCCACGAAACTATTTCAAATACAGGTAAATTAAATTGGCCGGAAAATGATAAGTAGCAAGCTAAAATGCTTAAGATAAAGGCAAAAAACGAACGAACTGCGGTTAGCCTTATAAGTCCTGCATTACGCTTTACATATTCACCCGGTAAAATATCCTTTACCTTGAGGTTTTCCTCATCGTAATCCTCTTTATTCTCGAAAAGATCATTTAAGTTAAGCGTCTCATCAAGTCGCGCACGTTTTTCCTTCTTTATTGGAGCACGAGTTGCACTGACCGCGTGAGGAGAGTGCTGCTTTTCTTCCTTGATTTGAGGAGGAACAACCTTTTTTTCTCTCTTTAAGAAATCGAGCGTAGAAAATCTACCCCGCACCTTTTGAGCCTTTTTTGTCGGGGATTGTTTCTTAATATTTTCATTTTTTATTTCATCAAATATGTCCTGATCGATGATGCTCTCTTCTTCTTTTTTTGCCGCGCGAAGCTCCTCTAAGCTTCTCAGCTCATTTGACACGTCATCCGGACGCTTTTTGTTGCCAAATTCCAGCAAGACGTCCTCAAGAGTGAAATCGTCAATCTGAACATCATCCCACTCATCTCGTGGCATACTCAATCACCTCAGCTTAACCTCTGCCGCACCGCCTCGAACAACACAACTGCTGTTGCCGCTGATGCGTTTAAAGACTGAATTTTTCCTATCATCGGTATTTTAACCGTAAAGTCACAACTTTCACGAACAAGACGGCTCATTCCGTCACCCTCGGAACCGACAACAATCGCAACTGCGCCCTTAAGGTCGGCATCAAAAAGACTGATACTGTCATCACAAAGGGCGGTTCCGAACACCCACACACCTGCTTTTTTAAGCTCGGAAATTGCAGCTGTTATATTCGGTACGCGCGCAACAGGAATATGTTCAATTGCACCTGCGGAAGCCTTTTCGACAACTGCGGTAAGACCCGCACTTCGTCTTTTCGGAATAATAACACCGTGTGCGCCCGACGCCTCTGCCGAGCGGATGATTGCGCCTAAATTATGCGGGTCGGAAATCTCATCACAAACAACAATGAGTGGCGGTCTGCCAGATTCTTCTGCTTTTTTAAGTATATCCGAAAGCGTTGCATATTCGTGCGCTGCAGCAAAAGCGATAATTCCCTGATGCGCGCGTGTTTCACTCATACTGTCAAGCTTGCGTCTGTCGCACGCAATTACGACAGCGCCCTTTTCCTTCGCCTTCATTGCAAGATGCGAGAGCATACCATCGCCTTCATTCTTTGCATAAAAGACCTTATTTATCGTTCTGCCTGCGCGTAAAGCTTCGTGTACCGCATTTCGACCTTCAATCATTCCTTCTGTGTTACTTTCAAATCTATCCTGCTTCATATTCGTTCTCCATTTTTACACATAGTTATACCTATTATAAGTATAACACATCTTTTTTAATTGTGCGAGAGTTTTTTAACATATTATTTATATTATTTTGAATAAGCTGTTTTTAGTAAAGGGCGTGATTTCAGGTGTTTAAAAAAATTTCTCTAATTTTTGTTATTTTACTTATCGGTACGGGACTTATTATATTTCCCGACAGCGCGTCAAAAAGTGCTTATGAAGCACTCACTCTTTGCGGCAAAGTTCTTATTCCTTCCCTTTTTCCTTTTATGGCACTCTCATCCTTTATTATCAAGTCCCAAGTTATAAGCGGTTTTAAAAATCCTCAATCAAGTGCTTTTATTTTAGGATTACTCGGTGGATACCCCGTCGGTGCATCCTGCGTATGTGAAATGTATACACAAAGACAAATCAGTAAAGAAACTGCCGAGCGGCTTCTCGCCTTTTGTAACAACTGCGGTCCCGCTTTTATTTTCGGCGCGGTAGGCGGCGGAATTTTCAAAAGTCTGAAGATTGGCATTTTTCTCTATGCGGTACATATTATCTCTGCTTTCTTTGTCGCTTTTATTTTTCATTGCAAATCACAACCCGTAGTTGTAAGTTCCGGAGGCGAAAATGGCGCATTTCCAAATGCAATCAAAAGTGCCGCCGGCTCAACGCTAAACATCTGTGCTTTTGTTATTTTCTTTTCGGTTCTTTGCGAAATTCTTTCTGATTTCAATATTTTACCTGCAATCACTTTTCTTCTCGGAGGAAATTCCGCAATTGAAGCCTGCATTATTGGTCTTCTTGAAATGACGAGCGGCATATATAAGCTTACTCCCGCTCTCGAAAGCATTGTCTTAGCGTCGTTTTTAATTGGCTTTGGCGGATTTTCAGTTCATTCCCAAGCACTTACTTTTATTTCGGATGCAAAACTATCACCTAAAAAATACTTTTTTGGCAAAACTTTGCAGGCGGTTTTTTCTCTTTTTCTTTCACTTCTCGCTTTAACGCTCAATATTATTTAAAAAAGTAGTGGAAAAAGATAAAAAGATGTTGTATAATGAAAATACAGGAGGCGATTTATTTGCTGTTTAACAAAGAAATATCACCGTGCTGTGCATATTGTGAGCACTCTACTCAGATAAATGACCGCGACGCGGTCTGCAAAAAACACGGCGTTGTAAATCTAACATACCGTTGCAGAAAATACACCTATGATCCTACCCGCAGAGTACCGGCAGAGCCTGAGGAATTACCGAGCGGATATTTTAGCGAAAAGGATTTTTCCTTAAACGCAGATGAGCGATAAAAATTAAAACCCTATCCTTTCAGATAGGGTTTTTATTATTCTGTTTTTTCTTTCCCTGTTTCGCTTAAAGATGCAAAAGCCTCTTCAACCGCAACACTCGCCTCGGATAAGGTATCAATTTCGCGCGCAAGATCAGCCACAACGCCTTTAAATCCCGTTTTAAAAGCGCCGACTGCCGCTTTCGTATTCTGATAAGCTTTCGAAATATCAGATATATTGCGCTCAACCTCAGCGTATTTCTCATCGCGATATGCGTTAAACTCAGAAACCTGAGCCTCCATATCAGCGCGCTGACGCTCAGCATCCTGCGCCATTTTCAATCGCGCACTCTCTTCCGCTTCTGCAACACGGCGACGCGATTCAAGTTCTAAATCAGCAATGCGCTCCTTGCTCTTATTGATTTCCTGCTCTTTATTTTTATAAGCTTCAAGCTCGGATGACATCTTATCACAGTTTGCCTTGAGTTCAGAATTATCGACTTCAAGACTCGCTTTAAGTTCGGATAACTTTGCAATTTCTTCCTTTGCCTCAGCTAAAGCTTCCGAAATCTGCTCATAATCCTCAAGTTTTTTAAGAAGCTCATTTCGCTCGGCAGTAATTTCCGAAAGCTCGTTTTTAAGCTCAATATTCTGCGTCGCTGCACTTTTTAATTCCTCGCGGATTTTATCTGTCTCAGCTGCGTGCTCAGCACTGAGTGATGCAATGTAATTAACAACATCCTCGCGCTTAAAACCACCGAAAGCTGATTTCTTAAATGCTTTTTTTGATGCGTTATCCATATCGATAACCCCCATTACCCACAATATATCCTTAATTATAACACAGGTTTTGCTATATTACAATCAAAAAATTGAACAGGTTTTTGCAATATATGTTTCTTTATACATTGCCGAGAGTTTTTTATATGCATTTTTTGCTGCGATTTCGTCTGTAAATATTCCGAATGTAGTACTTCCGCTGCCACTCATAATAGCACCAAGCGCACCGGATGACAACAAAATCTCCTCAATTTTTTTGATATCGTGGCGTTCAGTTGCCACAATTTCTTCAAGAACATTGTACATATTCACTGCAACAGAGGATATATCCTTCGCCTCAATTGCACGCATAACTCGCTCGGTATCAGGGTGCTTTTCAATTTTATCCACATTCAATGATCCGAACACCTTAGCGGTCGACATTCCGTATCCGGGTTTACAGAGTACTACCGTACATTCGGGAATAGTTGCAATCGGTGTTAAAATTTCTCCGACTCCTTCTGCAAGCATCGTTCCCCCACAAATGCAGAATGGAACATCCGCACCGACTTTGACGCCAATTTTGCAGAGCTCATCCAAGCTTAAATTCGTTTCGTAAAGCCTGTTGAGTGCACGCAAAACTGCCGCACCATCAGCTGAGCCTCCTGCAAGACCCGCTGCAACCGGAATGAATTTCTCAATAGCTATATGAACTCCGTCACAATTAACACCTGTTGCTTCGAAAAATGCGCGCGCCGCCTTGACAGCAATATTTCTGTCGTCGTCAGGTAAGTAGCCCAAATTCGTAATCGTTTTAATGCCCTCGCCCGTGCCGCGACGCACAGCTAAATTATCACGCAACGAAACCGTTTGCATAATCATTTTCAAATCGTGATAACCGTCTGCTCTTTTCGCGATTACATCAAGCGTTAAATTGATTTTGGCATACGCACTTTCGAAACAATGCATCATTTTTCTACATTCCTTTAATAATTACTTAATGCATCCCAAGTTTTTTAAAAAAGTTTCTATTCTTGCGAGAGCCTCGGTAAGATCACGCATAGAGGATGCATAACAGCAACGCACAAATCCTTCACCGCAATCGCCAAACGCATTACCCGGAATTACCGCAACACCTTGTTCTTTAAGCAAACGCTCGCAGAATTCTTCAGATGTAAGCCCTGTAATTTCGATTGACGGGAATACATAAAACGCACCCTTCGGCTCAAAGCAAGTAAGCCCTAAGCTATTTAATCTGTCGCAGATTACGCGGCGGCGGTGGTTGTATTCCTCACGCATTTTTGCGATATCCTCGTCTCCGTTATTGAGCGCTTCGACCGCAGCATACTGCGCGGTAGTCGGAGCTGACATAATTGCATACTGATGAATAAGTGTCATCGGTGCAATGAGCTCCTTTGGTCCGCAAGCATAGCCAAGTCGCCAGCCGGTCATTGCATAAGATTTTGAAAATCCGTTAACGACAATCGTTCTCTCGCGCATTCCCTCAATTGTCGCAGGAGATACATGCTCACCCTCGTATGTAAGCTCGGAGTATATTTCATCCGATATTACAATCAGGTCGTTTTCGCAAACTACTTTCGCAATTTCCGAAAGTTCTTCCTTTGTCATAATTGCGCCTGTCGGGTTACACGGATACGGAAGAATAAGCACTTTGCTTCTATCTGTAATTTTACCGCGTAAATCCTCTGCCGTCAACTTAAAATTGTTTTCCTTGTATGTCGGAACAGGAACGGCTGTCGCTCCTGCAAGAGTTGCCATCGGGCCATAGCAAACAAAGCTCGGCTCCGGAACAAGTACCTCATCGCCATTCTCAACGAGAGCGCGAAGTGCTGCGTCAATCGCTTCACTGCCGCCGACGGTTACGAGAATTTCACCGTTTGGAGCATAACTAAGCTTGAATTTACGCTTTAAGTAATTGCTTATAGCAGTCCTGAGCTCCATAGTACCCGCATTCGGAGTATAATGTGTATAGCCCTTTTCAAGTGAGTATATACCTGCATCGCAAATGTGCCACGGTGTTACAAAATCCGGCTCACCGATACCGAGTGATATAACATCATCGCGGCCGGCAAGCAAGTCAAAAAACTTGCGTATTCCGGAAGGCTTTATATTTTTAAGCCTTGATGATAAAACTTTTTCGTAATTCATAGTTGCCCTCCTGAATTATAAGAACATAAGACGCTCTTGGTCTTCATTTACCTCTTCAAACTTAACGCCCTGCTCCTTAAACTTCTGGAGCACAAAATGCGTTGCAGTAGCCGTTACTTCCTTGAGCGGAGCTAATTTCTGCGCGACGAAAAGCGCAACCTCTTTTAGAGTTTTACCTCTGATTGTTACAGCGATATCATATCCGCCTGACATAAGATAAACGCTCTCAACCTCATCGTACTGGCTGATTCTGCGCGCAACACGTTCAAAGCCCTGGCCCTGCTGTGGAGCGATGTGGATTTCAATAAGTGCGGTAATCATTTCCTTATCGGTACGCTCCCAGTCGATAATCGTTTTATAACCCAAAATAACCTTCTGCTCCTCGAAATCGCGAATAACTTTATCAACCTCTTCGCGAGGGAGACCAAGCATACTTGATATTTCATCCGCAGTAAGTCTGCTGTCCTTATCAAGTAATTCAAGAATTTTATTCATATTTATCCCTCCAATTTTAAAGCACTAAAAATTTTTGTATATTTTGATTATACTAAACTTTTTTTGCTTTTGCAATTAAAACATTGAATTTATCACGCATTTATGCTATTCTAACTTAAAAGGAGTTGACGTGATGCAAAAACTCTCTTACAAAATTTCATATATCGCAATTCTCTCAAGCGTTGCGTTAATTATATCACTTTTCGAAAATTTTATACCGCTTGCATTTATTCCGCTCCCCGGCGTTAAGTTGGGACTTGCAAATATCATAACCCTGTTTGCACTGTGTCGATTAGGTTTTTCTCCCGCCGCAACCATTTTATTTTTACGCTCTGCGATATCGGGAATATTCTCCGGCAACATTACATCATTTGCCTTTTCCGTTGCAGGTGGTTTTTTAGCACTGCTAATTATGTGGCTCTTACTCAAGAGCGATAAATTCTCTCTCGGTGGCATCAGTATTGCAGGTGCTGCGATGCACGGAATCGGTCAAACGCTGGTCGCGTGTCTTATGCTCGGAAGCTTTTCCGTTATATTCTATCTTCCGTTTTTACTGTTCTGCGCGGTGTTTACCGGCGCAATTACAGGAACGGTTTCGCACTATCTTTTCTTGCACATCAAAAAATTAAATGTTTAAAACCTACCTCCTTACGGCAATAATTCTGCCATAAGGAGGTTTTACATATTATGAAAAAATTTATAATTCCAATCGTTATGCTATTAATTTCGCTCACACTGCTTTTAGCTGCTAAGGCTGAATCGCGACAAGAAGGTCTTGCCGAAAAGCTCCTTCGCGTGCATATTATCGCTAACTCAGACTCGGCACTTGACCAACAGGAAAAACTACTCGTCCGTGACCAAATTTTAAAGCTTTCAAATGAGCTTCTTAAAGATGCAAATACAATAGGTGACGTTAAAAATATACTTTCAAAAAATTTATCTCTCTTTGTTTCCGAGGCTGAAAAAATAAGCAATTTCCACGCAAAAGCCGAACTCTGCAAAGCTTTCTTTCCAACACGCCAATATGATAATTTTACGCTTCCCGCCGGAGAATATGACGCAATTCGTATAATTCTCGGCGAGGGTAAAGGTAAAAACTGGTGGTGCGTTATGTTTCCCCCTCTTTGTGTCAATTTCTCAGATGCAGTAGAAATATGTAATAATTACGACTTAACCGAAGAAGAGTTTAAGCTAATATCAAATGGTGAAAGTGTATACCGTTATGAATTTAAATTTTTAGAGCTTTTAAGCTTGTTTAAAAAAACTTGTTTTCAGTGACGACAAATAAATCCGGCGCATAGGCTATTATTAAGTTAGGAGGAATTGCCTATGCAATACGGTTTTTTTCTTGGTGCAAATTCAAAGCGCGGCTTTCATTCATTTTATGACAATTTAATTGATTTAAAGGAAGCAAACACGGTTTACATTATAAAAGGCTCGCCCGGTTGCGGAAAATCTTCCTTTATGAAAAAGATTAAAATGTGCCTTACACATTGCGGTTATGAGGTTGAGGATATATGGTGTTCATCCGACCCGGAATCGCTCGATGGAATTGTTATTCCTAAGCTTAAAGTCGCATTTGTGGACGGTACTGCTCCACATATAGTCGAGCCTAAATATCCGCTCGCAGTTGAAAAATATATAAACCTTGGCGACTTTATTGATGCCGACAAGCTCCGCGACAGAAAGAGAGAAATAATAACACTTACGGATAAATACCGAGAGGGTTATCCGCGCGTTTATACACTTTTGAAAGCAGCAGGCGCAATTGAGGCGGAGCTTTTGAATATAGCACTCGGTGGAATCTCAATAGAGAAGCTCAGAAAGAAAGCAAATGGCATTATTTCACGCGAACTCAATTCAAAAGGCTCCGGCGGTGCTGTTAAAAGACGATTCTTATCTTCAATTTCTTCAAACGGCTATGCTACGCTCTTTGATACCGCAAACGCCCTTGCAGAGGAAATTTATGTTTTAGACGACAATTTTGGTCTGGGTGCTTTTCTTTTAAACCCAATCGCAGAAGCTGCAATTTCAGCAGGCTTTGATGTTTATCTTGCTTATTCACCTCTCTGCCCTGAGCGGCTTGAGCATATAATTATCCCCGAGAGACGCCTTGCATTTGTTACATCCAAAAAATATTCCGAATATAAAGGTGAATATAAGCGCAGAGTTCGCATTGATGCAATGATTGATACCGAGTACTTGCGGGAAAAGAAAAAGAAAGTTTCATTCTCAAGAAAGCTTATGCAATCAACATTATCCGAGGCATATGCATTATTAAAAGAGTTAAAGCTATTACACGACGATGTCGAAGCGCTGTATAATCCTTATGTCAATTTCGATGCAATATATGAAAAATCAGTTGAAATAGCTAATAAATTAGTTATAAAATAGTGAAAGCTTGCCTGTACATCATAAGATGTATAAGCAAGCTTTCTTTTTATATCAGAGGGATGGAATCAACATTTTTACTTAAGAAGAGAGTAGATTCTATCTAATACTACTGCAACCTCTGCACGAGTAGCTGTTGCCTTCGGGTTAATCTTACCGTTTGAGCCTGCGATGAGTCCTGACTTAATTAGAGCACTTACTGCTTCTTTTGCATAGTCTGATACTTCATCG
>JAZPZP010000049.1:0-3203 GCA_045544695.1 Eubacteriales bacterium
GGATCGCCGTCCGCGTCTTGCAGATCTTCGTGAATCGGGTGCCATCGAGCAGGACGCCGATGTTGTTATGTTTATTTATCGCGATGATTATTATACAAAGGAAGAGAGCGCGGAGCCGGGCGTTGCGGAATTTATTGTCGCTAAGAACCGCCACGGTGAAGTTGGTACCGTTAAGCTCCACTGGGACGGTGCTCACACAAAGTTTACGGACTTTGACCGTACTCACGTTTAAGCTATGCTGAACTCGGTTTTAAAAACAATTTATGAATATAATATGATGTCGTGCGGAGAGCGTGTCGTCTGCGCCGTTTCTGGCGGTGCGGATTCTGTCGGTATGCTCTGCGCGCTTCGTCTTTTAAGCGATGAGCTTAAAATATCGCTCTTTGCGTGCCATTTAAACCACGGACTGCGCGGGGAGGAATCTCTGCGTGATGAAAGGTTTGTTTGTGATTTGTGCGAAAGACTTAATGTTCCGCTTTATACCGAACGGGTTGAAATCCCGAAAAACAGCGGAGTTGAGGAGCGTGCAAGGGAAGCGCGATATGCTTTTTTTGAGCGTGCATTAAAGAAATTCAAAGCGCAGAAAATTGCAACCGCGCACAATGCCGAGGATAATCTTGAAACGCTTATATTCCACTTGGTGCGAGGTTCAGGCCTTAAAGGGCTTTGCGGTATTCCGCCTGTGCGCGAAAATATTGTAAGACCTATGCTTTTTACTTCTAAAAAGGATATTTTAGGCTTTTTGAATGAACAGAATGAAACCTTTGTTGAAGATTCGACCAATGCCGAGGATGTTTATACCAGAAATTTAATTCGACACAAAATCCTCCCGGTACTCAGCGAAATAAATTCAGATGCAGTGGGAAATTCCGCGCGCTGTATGAAAATCATTTCGAAAGATGAAGAGGCGCTTAACGCGAAGGCTTTAGCTATTGTAAAAGCATATCCCGACTATTTGCCGATTGAACTCGCAAAAGAGAGTGACGCAATTCTTTCGCGTGCTATTAAAATTAAATGTGAAGAAATCGTTAAAAATAAAAAACAGGTATTGGATTTTTTGCATATTTGCGATATAATAGACCTAATGCGAAGTGAAAAGACAACGGGAAAGGTTACCGTCTCGGATACTTTGCAGGTTCATCGCGCAGGAGAGAACTTGTATTTTGTTAGCAATAAAGAGAAATTACGCGATTTATCCATTAAAGCAGGGGAGAGTGTCGTGATTTCGGGATATAAAATTTCGTGCAATAGCGGCGAAATTTTAATCAGAGCGCGCAAAGACGGTGATAAAATTAAATTATCCGGGCGAAGAACCCGCTTAATTAAGAAAATTTTATGCGATGCAAAGATTCCGCAATTTATGCGTGATCATATTCCGGTTATAGAAAAAGACGGAGAAATTATAGCGCTCTGCGGCTTCGGCTTCGCAGAGGGGAAAAACAACGGGGGTGTTACTATTGAAGTCAATGCATGATGATGTTGAAAAGGTGCTTGTTAGTGAGGAGGAAATTAAAAAAATTGTCAAATCACTTGGTAATAAGCTGACAGAGGAATATGCTGATAAAAATCCGCTTATATTATGTATATTGAAGGGTGCAGCTCCATTCGCAACCGACCTTTTCCGCGCAATTGAGTGTCCGGTTGAGATGGAATTCGTTCAGATTTCATCTTATGGCAGCGGTACCGTTTCAAGCGGATTTAAGCTTAAACGCGATGTTGAGGTAGATATTACCGGCCGCCATATCATTATTGTCGATGATATTCTTGATACCGGCAATACATTAAGCCATTTCCGCGCATACTTACAGTCGAGAAACCCGGCATCTGTTGCTCTTTGTGTTATGTTTGACAAGAAAGAGCGCCGCACTGCAAATATCGAGGCTGATTATGTCGGTATGCCCGTGCCGGATGAATTTTTAATAGGCTACGGTCTTGACTATGACGAAAAGTACAGAAATCTGCCGTATGCAGGTATATTAAAACGCGAAATTTACGAATAAATTACGAGAGGACGATGATTTTTGAATAAAAAAGCCGTGCGCGACATAATGCTGTTTCTCGTTATCGTCGTGGCACTCATTACTCTTGCAACAACGCTCCTGAGTGCAAGTCAGCCGGAGCCGCCTAAGTATTCGGACATTATCCGTGCTTTTGAAGCTGAACAGGTTGACAAGTACGTAATTGACGGCGGAGAGCTCAGAATGCAGCTCAAAGACGGTAAAATGATGAAATTTGATCTTAGCGACCCGCAGATAAGAGCAGATTTCAGAACGGATACCGCTGAGCTTTTGAAAGAACAGCGCTCTAAGGGCATTATTACTGAGGATAACCGTCTCCCAATGCAGGATTCATCCTGGTGGATGATGTTGCTTCCGTATGTCTTTGTCATTGGTGGAATACTTCTTTTATGGTTCTTTGTGTTCAGCAAGGCTGATGGCGGTGCAGGTAAGGCTACACGCTTTGGCAAGGCGAGAACAAAGCTTGGCAGTGATGAGAAGAAAAAAATTACATTTGCCGATGTCGCAGGTGCAGATGAGGAAAAGGAAGAACTCGCTGAAATTGTCGACTTCCTTAAGAATCCTGCTAAATTCGTTGAAATCGGCGCGCGTATTCCGAAGGGTGTTCTTTTAGTTGGCCCTCCGGGTACAGGTAAAACATATATCGCGAAAGCGGTTGCAGGTGAGGCGGGCGTTCCGTTCTTATCAATTTCCGGTTCCGACTTCGTTGAGTTATATGTCGGTGTCGGCGCTTCCCGTGTGCGTGACCTTTTTGAGCAGGCGAAGAAAACCTCTCCCGCAATCATTTTTATCGATGAGATTGACGCGGTCGGTCGTCACCGCGGCGCAGGCTATGGCGGCGGTCACGATGAGCGCGAGCAGACGCTCAACCAGTTACTTGTCGAGATGGATGGCTTTGGTAATAACGAGGGTGTTATCATCATCGCGGCAACCAACCGCCCTGATATTTTAGACCCGGCTCTTATGCGCCCGGGTAGATTTGACCGCCAGGTTTATGTTGGTCTTCCGGATATCAAGGGCCGTGAAGCAGTGCTTGAAATTCACGCGAAGAATAAAAAGTTATCCGGAGATGTTTCTCTCGCAACGGTTGCGAAGTCCACAAGTGGCTTCAGCCCTGCGGATTTAGAGAACTTGCTCAATGAAGCAGCGCTCCTCGCTGCTCGCAACAACCGCAAGGAAATTGAG
>JAZPZP010000050.1:0-4190 GCA_045544695.1 Eubacteriales bacterium
GGCTTTGCCGAGGTTAGAAATTACGGAATTTCAGGCACTCGCTATGCAATACAGCAGGTGATTGGAAGCGGCGACTATGCGTATGTCGATGTGAATTCATTCTCCGAGCGCTTTGATAAAATGGAGGATGATGCAGATCTCGTTATCGTTTTCGGTGGTACTAATGACTATGGACACGGCGATGCACCAATCGGTAAGTTTACTGATCGTGACCCGCATACTTTTTATGGTGCGTGCCACTATCTCTATAGCGGACTTATTAAGAAGTATTTAGGCAAAAAAATCGTTGTTTTAACTCCAACTCACAGAGTCGGCGAGCTTGAAATGAGTAAAGACGCGAGAGTAAAAGAGGATAACACTCTCATCGATTACGTTAATGTAATCCGCGAGGTAGCAGAATATTACTCACTGCCCGTTTGTGATTTGTTTAAAAACAGCGGTATGCAGCCTGAAATTCCCGAAGTGCGTGAGGCTTATATGCCCGATGGGCTTCATCCGAACGATGCAGGACATCGCAAAATCGCTGAGTGCATCTATTCATACTTAAAAGCTCTATAAAAAAAGCTGCACAATGTGCAGCTTTTTTTAATTAAATTTCATTGAATATAATTGCCAAATATGGTATCATAATATAAATATAAAGTTTTTCGAAAGGGGAATGAGTTGCCTTGAAAATTTTAGTATTGATAAAGCAGGTTCCCGGTTCAAATAACGTTGAAGTTGACCAAAAAACAGGCGTTCTTAAGCGAGACGGAGTTAAGAGTAAAATTAACCCATATGACTTATACGCGCTTGAAATGGCATTCTCTTTAGCTGAAAGATTTGATGGCGAGGTACACGCAATTACTATGGGCCCGCCGCAGGCTAAGAGTATTATCCTCGAGGCAATTTGCATGGGGGCCGCGGGCGGTGCTGTTATAACTGACCGCAAATTTGCCGGAGCGGATGTTTTGGCGACTGCATATACTCTTTCTCAAGGTATTAAAAAGTATGGCGATTTTGATATAATCCTCTGTGGTAAGCAGACAACCGACGGTGACACCGCGCAGGTTGGCGCTGAGGTTTCGGAATTCTTATCACTTCCGAATATAGCGAATGTAAGTGAAGTTTACGGAATTGAAGATTCTGAAATTTATTTAGGCGCATCTTTGGATGAAAAGAACATAAGCGCTAAAATCAAGCTTCCGTGTCTTATTTCGGTCGAAGGGGATATAAATTCACCGCGCCTGCCGTCATATAAGACCAAGTGTGCGCTTGATGAAAGCGTCGTAAAATTCATTACATTTAATGACTTTGATGACCAAAACGAAAATAATTACGGACTTTTGGGATCGGCAACGCAGGTTGAGAGAATTTTTGCACCCGAAAAGAATGATAAAAAGAGCTCCTTTGAGGGTAGTGCTGAAGATAAAGCAGAAGCACTTTTTAACCTAATCTGCGATAAAAAGCTAATATAGGAGGTGCGTTATGGGAAAGTTAGTTGTAAATCAAGAAAAAGTAACGCTTACAAACGCGCCGAAAATTGTATCAGTTTGCCCGTTTAATGCAATTTCTTATACAAACGGTCAGCTTGAAATTTCCGCTGCTTGTAAGATGTGCAAAATGTGCGTGACAAAGAGCGACGGCGTTATCGAATATGTCGAGCAGGTTAAAAAGAGTATAGACAAAGACCTTTTCCGCGGTATCTGCGTTTTTGCGGATGCAACGGGCGGTAAAATCCACCGCGTAACCTACGAGCTCTGCGGTAAGGCGAGTGAGCTTGCGAGCGTTATAAATCATCCTGTTTACGCACTTGTAATAGGCGATGATGTTTCCGAAGCGGAGAAGCTTTTAAATTACGGCGTCGATAAGGTTTTCGTGTATGAAAATCCTGCCTTCCGCGATTTCAGAATTGAGCCGTATACCGCGGCATTCTGCGACTTTATCGAAAAGATTAAACCGTCCTCTGTTTTAGTCGGAGCTACGAATTTAGGAAGGGCTCTCGCACCGCGTGTAGCTGCGCGTTGCCGTTGCGGTCTTACCGCTGACTGCACTGTTCTGGATATGAAAGAGAATACCGACCTTATACAGATTCGCCCTGCATTCGGCGGAAATATTATGGCGCAGATCATTTCAACCGATACCCGTCCGCAGTTCTGCACAGTTCGTTATAAAATCTTTAAAGAGCCTGAAATTAGCTCCCCTACGGGCGAAATTGTAAAAATGCAGGTAACGGATGATATGCTGAAATCGGATATCGAGGTTTATTCGACTGAGGATAAGCCACGCGAGGTTGATATTTCGGATGCAGACGTTGTGGTTGCAGTCGGCCGCGGCGCAATGGGCGAGGGAATCAGAGCGCAGGCGAGTGAGCTTGCGGAATTGCTCGGCGGCGTTGTCGCGTGCACGAGACCGCTCGCGGAGGCGAATATTTTCGATTCAAAACATCAGATAGGCTTATCGGGCAGAACGGTAAATGCTAAGTTTATAATCTGCCTCGGCATCTCGGGTGCTGTTCAGTTTGCGGCAGGAATGAAATCCTCCGAGTGTATCGTTGCGGTTAATACTGATAAAAACGCGCCGATTTTTGACATTGCACATTACGCAATTCACGGCGACGTTAATGAAATCGTACCGCAGCTAATTAACAAAATTAGGGAGGCGCGAGGCGATGTACAGTAAGGTTACAAATGACGATATCAGGGCGCTTTGTGCAATTGTCGGCGAGGAATACGTAATCGCAGGTGAGAATATAAGCGAAGATTATTCCCACGATGAGCTTGGCGGAATCGAAAGTTTCCCCGAGGTTTTAGTTCGCGTTCATAAAACCGAGGAAGTATCCGATATTATGAAATATGCGTATGAGAAAAACATTCCTGTAACCGTTCGCGGCAGCGGAACAGGCCTTGTCGGCGCTGCCGTTTCGGTATGCGGCGGAATTATGCTCGAGACGACGCAGATGAATAAAATTTTAAGTTTAGATGAAGATAATATGACGGTAACCGTCCAGCCTGGCGTTCTGCTAATGGAGCTATCAGCTTTCGTTGAGGAACACGATTTTCTTTATCCGCCCGACCCGGGAGAAAAGAGTGCAACAATCGGTGGTAACATTTCAACCAATGCAGGCGGTATGCGTGCAGTAAAATATGGCGTTACGCGCGACTATGTCCGTTCGCTCACCGTCGTTATGCCAAACGGTGAGATACTCACTCTCGGCGGCAAGGTCGCAAAAAATAGCTCAGGCTATAGCTTAAAGGATCTTGTAGTAGGTTCGGAAGGAACACTTTGCATTATCTGCGAGGCGACACTTAAGCTCGTTCCGCTCCCGAAGGTATCTGTAAGCCTTCTCGTTCCGTTTGCGGATATGAAGTCTGCAATCGAGGCAGTACCAAAGATTTTCCGCTCGAAAATTATTCCGACCGCGGTCGAATATATGTCTCGCGATACAATTCTATTTTCGGAGAGTTATCTCGGTAAGAAATTCCCCGATACGAAAAACGACGCGTATATTCTCTTGACTTTCGACGGAAATACCGATGAACAAGTCGATGAGGATATCAAGGTGATTGCTGATTTGTGTTTGAGTATCGGTGCGCTTGATGTTTACATAGTTGATACCGACGAGAGAAAAAAATCCGTCTGGTCGGCTCGCGGCGCGTTTCTCGAGGCGATTAAAGCATCGACTAGCGAAATGGACGAATGCGATGTTGTCGTACCAGTTAACCGCGTTGATGAATTTATTAAATTTACCCATAAGCTCGCGGACGATTACAGTGTTCGTATTCCGAGCTTCGGCCACGCGGGCGACGGTAATTTGCACGTTTACATCTGCAGGGATAAATTGAATGCCTGCGAGTGGGAGAAAGTATTGAAGCTTTTATTTGACAAAATGTATAAAAAAGCGGAAGAACTCGGCGGTCTTGTTTCGGGCGAGCATGGTATCGGCTTTGCAAAAAGAGATTACCTTCGCCGTCAGTACGGTGAAACTCCGCTTAAGATTATGGCGGGAATTAAAAAGGTTTTTGACGAGAAAAACATCTTAAACCCGGGTAAAATTATGTAGTTAGGTGGAAAAATATGTTAGAAACGATAGTAAATAGTATTAATGATGCACTTTATACTTATGTGCTTATCATTTTCCTCGTCGTGTGCGGGTTGTATTTTACATTTAGAACACGCGCAGCCCAATTCAGACTCTTTGGTCAGCAGTT
>JAZPZP010000051.1:0-5346 GCA_045544695.1 Eubacteriales bacterium
TTTTTACCCAGAGTGCGACGTCCGTCGGTAACCTCAGATAGAACCTCCTTATCGTGAACATCACAGACCGGACCGCGGCCGGCATACATAAGCTGATACTTAAGATACGGCACCTTTCGGATTAAAACACTTATTGCGCCGCGGATTTCACTGTTTTCACCGCGGGAGATTACAGCTTCCCACTTCCAATCGGGTTTCTGCTTGCTCCAGAGACTTGACTGTATAAAATGGCCCTTTGGATGCGACAAAACAAACGCATCAAACTCGGCTAAATTTTCTTTTGTTACAAATTCAATCATTATGTACGCATCCTCCGATACTTCTTCTAATAATATAATATCATTATTTTCGCAATTAGTCAAAGTAAATATGTAAATGAGGAGCTTACTCCTCAGGAAAATTTTGCCCGTCTCTCGGTTATATCGCACAGCGCCTTTGATGCCTCCATATCATAGGCGCTGTTTCGTGCCAAATCCGCAAGCGAAATCATTCCTACAACGCGCCCATTCTCTGTTACGGGCAGACGTCTTACCTGCTCGACCGACATAAGATGCGCCGCCGCGCGCACGTCGTCCTCGGGCGATACGGTTGCGACACCTCGAGTCATAATTTCGCGCACCGTCGTCTCCTCCGGGCGGCATTCCCCTGCCACACAGCGCAGTACGATATCGCGGTCGGTAAGTATTCCTCGAAGTTTGCCGTCACTTCCACAAACAGGCAGCACTCCAATGTTGTGGCGCGCAAACAATGTTGCCGCGCGTGACGCGCTATCCTCCGCTTTAAGGGCTACAACACTTTTAGTCATAAGCTCGGAAACCTTCATAACAAGTCAGCTCCTTTGTGTTTTAATAAAAGTATTTCCAAGCTTTACCCGTGATATACAAAAAGGGCAACCACTTTTAGTGGTTGCCCATACTTCTAATTTTTATGCTCTCGCGTCTATGTAAGCGACAACATCAGCAATTGTCTTAAACTCCTTAGCGTCCTCATCGGCAATTTCAATACCAAAGGTCTCCTCAATAGCCATCATCATTTCAACAATGTCAAGAGAATCAGCGCCGAGATCGTCACCGATATTTGTGTTCTCGGTAATCTCCTCCGGGTTTATGTCAAGCTGGTTTGAAAGTATTTCTCTAACCTTATCAAATGTCATAAAATCACTCCTTAAAAATAAACTAATTAAATTATATTTTTTTATTGCTAATTTGTCAAGTATGCAAAATTATAACTTTTTTCAGCAAATCATATTGCTAATTTTTTTCCGTAATAGTATAATAAAAGTATATTGTGCGAAAGCAAAAATTATTAGGGAGGTCTATTATAATGGACTATAAGAAACAAGCTATTATTTCCCATGCGGAATGGCAGGGTAAAATCGAAGTTACTTGCCGTTGCCCCGTTGCTACAAAGGATGATCTTTCAGTTGCATACACTCCGGGTGTTGCTGAGCCGTGTTTAGAAATCAGCAAGGATGTTGATTTAAGCTACAAGTACACTCGTCGTGGCAACTTAGTTGCTGTTGTTACAGACGGTACTGCTGTTTTAGGTCTTGGCGACATCGGTCCTGAAGCCGGTATGCCGGTTATGGAGGGTAAGTGCGTACTCTTCAAAGCATTCGGCGGTGTTGATGCATTCCCTCTCTGCGTCCGTTCAAAGGATGTTGACGAGATTGTTAAAACCGTTTCTCTCCTTGCAGGCTCATTCGGCGGTATCAACCTCGAGGACATTGCTGCTCCGCGTTGCTTCGAAATTGAGCGCAAATTAAAGGAAGTTTGTGATATTCCGATATTCCACGATGACCAGCACGGTACTGCAGTAGTTTCTGCTGCTGCTATGATCGGTGCTTGCCGTCTCACAAAGAAGAATATAGGTGACCTCAAGGCTGTTGTTTCAGGTGCAGGCGCTGCTGCTATCGCAGTTACCCGTCTTCTCATGGCTCTCGGTCTTAAGGAAGTTATCCTCTGCGACCGCAAGGGTGCTATCTACGAAGGCCGCGAAGGCTTGAATTCTGAGAAGGAAGCTATGGCTAAGATTACAAACCGCAACAAGGTTGCCGGTTCACTCGCTGACGTTATGGTTGGCGCTGACGTTGTATTCGGTCTCTCAGGCCCGGGCATCATCACTCAGGATATGGTTCGTTCAATGAACAAGGATCCGATGGTATTCGTTATGTCTAACCCGACTCCGGAAATCTTCCCGGATGAGGCAATTGCTGCAGGTGCTGCTGTTGTTGGTACAGGCCGTTCAGACTTCCCGAACCAGATCAACAACCTCCTTGCATTCCCGGGTATCTTCCGTGGTGCTCTTGATGTTCGCGCAAGCGATATCAACGACGAGATGAAGGTTGCTGCAGCTTACGCTATTGCAAACCTCATCGATGAGAAGGATCTCCGCGCTGACAGAATTATCATCGAGCCGACCGATCCGAAGGTTGCTCCGGCTGTTGCTGCTGCTGTTGCAGAAGCTGCTCGCAAGACAGGCGTTGCAAGAATTTAGTTTTATATATTTAAAAGCCGTGGTTTATAAACCACGGCTTTTTTATGAGGTGCATTATGGATTTGCCGAAAAGAAAATCAACACGATTAAAAGATTACGATTATTCAACCTCCGGCGCGTATTTTATCACAATATGCACACGGAAGAAAGAGAAAGTTTTATCTCAAATTGTAGGGGACGATGCCCACATCGTCCCACAAAATATATTATCTGAAATTGGTCTCGTTTGCGATAAGTATATAAATAATATAAATTTAAAATACGAAAATGTAACACTTGATAAATATGTTATCATGCCAAATCATATTCATTTGTTAATTTCTCTTCACGGGACGATGAAGGCATCGTCCCCTACAAAAAATATCGAAACAATAATTCGTTCATTCAAAACAATGGTTACAAAAGAAATAAGACATTCTATATGGCAACGCTCATATCACGACCATATAATCCGCGATGAGCGCGATTATGATAAAATTTGGAATTATATTGACACAAACGTTGCCCGTTGGGAAAATGACTGTTTTTATTGACAAACTATCACTTGCCGTTTAGAATTAAGTAGTAAACATACGCATATATTTTAACGGAGGAAATTATATGGATTATATTAAGTCAATTTTACTCGGAATTATTGAGGGTATCACCGAATGGCTCCCGATTTCGAGCACAGGGCACATGATTTTGTTTAACGAAATCACAAACACAACGAGCGGCTTTTTTGCAACGGATGTATTTTTATATGTCATTCAGCTCGGCGCAATTCTTGCTATTGCAACGCTTTATTTTAAAAAGCTCAACCCATTCTCCCCGTCCAAAACAAAGGAAGAAAAAAAAGATACCTGGACTATGTGGTTTAAGGTAATCGTTGCTTGTATCCCCGCGGCAGTAATCGGACTATTACTCAACGATTTTATGGAAAACTTCGAGAATTGGTACGTTATCAGCGCGACACTTATAATTTACGGTATTTTATTTATTGTTATCGAGAACAAAAACAAGACCGCTAAGATAAACGAATTAAACGATTTAAGCTACAAAACCGCAATTCTCATCGGTCTTTTTCAGGTACTTTCAATCATTCCTGGAACATCACGCTCGGGTTCAACAATTTTAGGCGCAATGCTCCTCGGCACCTCCAGAAGCCTTGCCGCTGAATTTTCATTCTTCCTCGCAATTCCTGTTATGTTCGGAGTAAGCTTCTTAAAGCTCGTTACAAATGACTATGTAATGGCAGGCAATGAATGGATTATTTTAATTCTCGCGATGGTAGTAGCTTATGTAGTTTCGATGCTCGCCGTTAAATTCCTTACAAATTACGTTAAAAAACACGATTTTAAAGTGTTCGGTAAGTATCGCATCGCTCTCGGTATAATCGTAATTTTATTCTTCACAATCAAAGCTATAATATAAAAAGAGAGGTCTTAAGACCTCTCTTTTTTACTCGTATTTAACGTCTACCCACGCGTTTTTCTCTGCAGATTCATAAATTGATAATACCAAATCAACGCCACGTCGTGCACTTCTTGCCGGTATCATAACCTCTGCTTCACCAAGCACTGCTGAAATAATATTTGATACAATCTCGCAATGCGCCTCGATATCAATATCATCAGGGCGAGTTCCTGCAATCTCGTGTGACTTTTTATCGTCGAGCGGAATTATCTCAACATCAGAATCGGTTTCACTATTATTCTTATAGAGTGTAGTATCTCCAAGCGCGTAGAGAATACTTCCCTTTTCGCACTCGATTCGTATTCTGTCACCCTCAGGTGAATGCTCAGGAATGTATGAAAGAGTTGTTCCCATAATAACGCCGTGAGCGCCGTTTGCAAATTCCATAACAGCATTTGCTGTATCCTCGACCTCAATGTCGCGACCCAACGCGCCACAGATGGCCGAAACGCGCTTTACATCTCCCGTTAAGTACATCATAAGGTCAACGCCGTGGATTCCCTGATTCATAAGGCATCCGCCACCGTCAAGCGCCTTTGTGCCTTTCCATTTAGACGAGCTGTAATATGCAGGTGAGCGGTATCCGCGATACTGGCACTCAACAATTTTCATTTTTCCGAGCTCGCCGCTCTCAAGAAGTGCTTTCGCGCGCTTAACGCCAACTCGTGTACGATTCGGAAAAACACAGCCGAGCTTTACATTGTTTCTCTCCGCTGCCTCGATCATCTCTGTCATTTTATTATGATGAATATCAAGCGGCTTTTCGCAAAGGATGGAAACACCTGCATTTGCAAAGAAAACCGCGCAATCTGCATGAAGTCCACTCGGCGTACAAATACAAACCAAATCTATATCATCGCTTGAAAGCTCGTGATAATCTCCAACTATTTTTGGAACATTGAATTTCTCTGCAAATGCTTTGCCTTTAGCTTCGTTTGTTCCATACGCTGCAGCAACAATTTCTGCCCTGCCATCGAGCTGAAGTGCTTTGGCATGACTTTCTGCAATCATTCCGCAACCGATTATTGCAACTTTAACCATTAAAATTACCTCCAATCCATTAAATACATTGTAATATATTTTTTTCTTTTTGTGAATACTATATTTAATTTATTCTTTACTTTTTTTATTAAAAGAGGTAAAATATAGATATAATATATTTAGGAGGTAATTTATTATGGATTTTAAGGGTTCAAGAACCGAAGCTAACTTAATGGCTGCTTTCGCAGGAGAGAGCCAGGCTCGCAATAAGTACACCTACTATGCTTCAAAGGCTAAAAAGGACGGTTATGAGCAGATTTCAGCGCTCTTTACCGAAACCGCTAACAACGAGAAAGAGCATGCTAAAATTTGGTTTAAGCTCCTTCATGATGGCGGCGTGCCTTCAACCGAAGA
>JAZPZP010000052.1:0-6043 GCA_045544695.1 Eubacteriales bacterium
TGCAATATTGAATTTATTATGCTAAAATTACTTAAACAATAAAAAAGGAAGGCGAAGTATTCGTGTTAAATCCACGTTCATTACACAGAATAGTTGTTAAGGTGGGAACCTCTTCCCTCACCCATCAGACAGGGCTTTTGAATTTGCGCCACATTGAGCTTTTGGTTCGCACTTTGTCTGATATTAAAAACTCAGGCATTGAAGTAATTTTAGTTACGTCGGGTGCAATCGGTGTCGGAATGTCAAAGCTCGGTATGACAACGCGTCCGAACGAGCTTAAGTACAAGCAGGCGGCAGCTGCTGTCGGTCAGTGTGAGCTTATGCATATTTATGATAAATTCTTTTTAGACTATGGGCAGGTCGTCGGCCAGATTCTTATTACACGCGACGATATTGACCAACCGAAACGCCACGAAAAAATCATTGACACTTTTGATGCACTTATCGAAACGGGCGCTATTCCGGTTGTTAACGAAAACGACTCAACAGGTGTTGAAGAAATTTTATTTGGTGATAACGATACTCTTTCTGCCGAGGTTGCAGTTTTAAGTCATTCCGACTTACTCGTTATTTTAAGCGATATTGACGGTCTTTACGACTGTGATCCGCACAAGAATCCGAATGCTAAAATCATCCCTGTTGTAACTAAGGTAACCGACGAAATAAAAGAAAGTGCCGGTGGCGCAGGAACAAGCCTCGGTACCGGTGGTATGGTCACAAAGCTCCACGCTGCCGAGATTACAATGAAAGCTGGTATCCCGATGGTCATCGCAAGTGGCGACGACCCTGCAATTTTATATAATCTTGTTGCCGGAAAGAGCGAAGGAACATTATTTAAACCCGAATAAATTTATACCGCATCAGTAAGATGCGGTATTTTTTTGCGCGCACCTTAATATACTTTGATATGGAGGTGTGCAAAATGAAATTTAGAAGCCGAGCCGTTGTGCTCAGAAAAAAGAGTATGTTAAAGCTCGGTGCGTTTTTCATTGCTGCTGCGGGTTTAATAAGGCTGCTTTCATTTACTCAAATCGAGGACGGGCTTCGCCTTATGGCAAACAACAAAACCTTTGCCGAAGCAGTTATAAAAACTGAGCTTTCAGCACCTTCCGAGAACACTCCTACCGAGGAAATTTCTTTTGAATACACACCCTGGGTATTCTCTCCGAAAACCGAGGAAGGAATACCTATTAAATCGATTTCGGTAAACCCGACATCTCCCGGCGGCTATGTAAATTTAGGCAAAATTTATTTAAAAAATGACTCATCAAAGCAAATTGATTTAAATCAATATTTAAAATCCGACATGCCTTTTAGCCTAAAGGGTGACGGGCCGCATGTTTTAATCGTCCACACGCACGGGAGTGAATCATATCACCCCGCCGGTAAGAATACATACACACCTGACGATGTAGACCGTACAACTGACACTCGTTATAATGTTGTCCGAATCGGCGATGAGATTGAAAACATTTTAAAATCCAAGGGAATCTCGGTAATACACGATCGCAATATATACGATTCTCCATCATACAGTGGCTCATACACGCGCACGCTTGATCCCATTTCACAGCAGATGAAGAAGACGCCCGGCATTAAGGTAATCTTAGATATACACCGCGATGCAATTGTTGCAAATGATGGCACGCGCTACAAAACCTCAGCTACAGTAAATGGAAAGCCATCCGCTCAGCTTATGCTTGTAATGAGTACCGGAGAGAGCGGACTTCCCCATCCGAATTGGCAGGAAAATTTAAAATTCGGCGTTAAATTACAATGTCAGATTGCGAATAAATATCCCGGGCTTATGCGCCCGATAAATCTTCGTACAGAGCGGTTTAATATGCATGTAACAACGGGGTCTCTTCTTGTCGAAGTCGGCTCAAGCGCCAATACTTTAGACGAAGCGCTCACCGCAATCCGTCCATTTTCCGAAGAACTCGCCGCCTTACTTTTAAGCGTAAAAAAATAGCAGGTGCAATGCACCTGCTATTTTTTATAAACCAAGTTCCTTTAAGAAACCATATAATGCCTTTGACATCCAATAAAAGCCGAGTTCGTTATAGTGAAGTCCGTCAACGGTAGTTTCGTGCCATACGCTAACACCAGCAAACTCTTTTTCAAAGCAGCCATTCTGCTCAAAGAGATAAATGTTATTGTCACCGCTATTCTTATTCTCTTCAACAATCTTCTTCTGAATCTCAAGATCAGTCGCCTTACGCTTTCCTTTAGCCGGGTCAACGACATCCATTCCGGTTATGTTAAACGGAATTACAATAATCGGAGTTTCCGGATTCTTCGCACGGTAAATTTTAATAAACTCACGAAGGTGGCTATCAAGCCATTCGCTATCCGGGCAGTTACCCTCGATGCTGACAACAAGTGCCGCAACATCGGGAATGCTTGCAACAATCTCGGCAACCTCAGGCTCAGCTTTACCACTCGAGGAGAAACCGAGGTTATAGAATTCGCGGTTTAACCAGCGCGAGAGAATATTCGAGCGCGCCATACCCGGACGAGCTGCACAGCCGCCCTGCTGAACGGAAGTTCCGTATATTAAAACCTTCTTGTTATCCTTAAACCTATGAAGCGGCGGCATTACCTCTGCTTCGTCATCAAGTCCTATAAGCACCTTGTCAATTCCGCCGTAGCACGGGAAATTAAGAAGCACATCATATTCCTGTGCTTCTTCAAATTCGAGAAGCTTGCGTGTATAGAAATTCGGATCCTTCGACATATTCTTTGAAACATCGCAATAAACATAGTCGCATCCGTCTTTTGAAACATACAAGTCAAAGCTATGGCGCATAGTATCAGCCATATGCGGTGCACTTATGTGGTCAAAAATACCCGGCTGCGCCTTACGGCTTACCTGAAGAGTAAGATTTTTAAATTTAGCTCGGAATCTTATCTGACCGCCCGCTGTTTCATCAGCAAGACTGTAAACCGCCTCGGGTAAATGAGTTGCCGAAAGCGGAAGGCGGCGGTATACCATATCTTTTTCATAAAATGGAAAGCCGTAAATTTTAAACGGCTCGCTCTGCGGATTAAACCACTGCATAGTATTTCCCTCCCTATAAACCAAGCTTTGTCAAGAACTCGCAAAGCCCTTTTGATGTATAATAGAAACCAAGTTCATTCAAATGGAGTCCGTCAATTGTAACCTCGTGCCAAGCATCCCTCGGTAAGAATTCATCCTGAATAAAGAGATGAATATGTTCATCCCCTGCTGTTCTAAGATCGGAAACTATCTTTTCCTGAATAGCCCGATCCCTCATTCTTCGCTCATAGACCGATGGAAGAACCGTATCCCTACCGCTCTTCAAAAACGGCATAATAACGATTTCGGAGTTTGGGTTTTTCTCCCTGAAAATTCTTACAAACTCGCGAAGCTTTTCATCAAGCCATTCACTGTCAGGGCAATTGCCTTCAGTACTTATAACAAGAGCCGCAATATCCGCTACACCCGCAATAACCTCAGCAATTTCAGGCTCTGCCTTAGCGCTTGAGTTAAATCCGAAGTTGTATACCTCACGGTTTAACCAACGCCCAACTATATTCGCCTGCGTTGTGCCCGCTCTTCCCGCATTTGAACCCTGCTGGATTGAGCCACCGTAGAAGGCGATTTTTTTATTGTCTTTAAATTTATGAAGCGGTGCCATCACCTCAGCTTCATCATCCAAACCAATAAGTACCTTGTCAACTCCGCCATAGGTTGGGAAATTGAGAAGCACATCAAATTCCTGCGCCTCTTCAAAATCAAGAAGCTTTCGTTCATAAAAGCGCGGGTTCTTGCTCATATTCTTGGAAACATCGCAAAATATGTAATCTCTTCCGTCTTTTGAAACGTATAAGTCAAAGCTCTGCTTTGTCGTACCCGTAGTGTGTGGCGCACTTACATGGGCAAAATTACCCGGCTTTGCGTTAACACTCACCTGAAGTGTTAAGGTTTTAAATCTTGCTCGAAATCTTATCTGACCGCCAGATGTTTCATCGGCTAAACGATAGCTTGCCTCCGGCAAAATTTCATCCATTCCGAGCGGAAGACGGCGATAAGTCATTTCCTTCTCATAAAACGGAAAACCGTATATTTTAAAAGGCTTACTTTGCGGATTAAACCACTGCATTTTAACAACCTCCAAAAGGCTTGATTCTATTAAAATTATAACATTCCGTATATCCTCGGTCAATAGTAAAAACCGGCTTTTATTGTATTATTCTGCTTTTTGTGTTAATTTTAAATTCACAAAATATTTACGTTCCGTTCTTTGACAATATATGAAAAATCCGCTATAATTAAAGCATAAAAGGAGATGAAAAAAATGCAGGATTTAAGACTTATTGGCTCGGCGTTCCGTCAGCAAATAGAAGATGCTTTCGAAGCTTCTGCTTTTGAAATGGCGCGTCCTTATATAAAGCTAATGACATATTATAAATGCGCGATGATGGAGATTGAAACGAAGTTTAATGTGCTAAACGAGGAATATTCTCTTGAGCACAATCGCAACCCGATAAACACAATTAAAACGCGTCTTAAATCTCCGCACAGCTTAAAGGACAAGCTCCGCAGAAAAGGTCTTACCTATTCACTCAAAACGATTGAAGATAACATATATGATGTTGCAGGTGTCAGAATAGTGTGCAACTCCCCCGAGGATGTTTACACTTTAGCAGAGGCCCTTTTAAAGCAGGACGATGTTAAACTGATTGAGAAAAAGGACTATATCGAAAATCCAAAGCCGAACGGATACCGCAGCCTACACCTTATCGTAGCAATTCCGATTTTTCTCTCGAAAGAGAAGAAAATGATGAAGGTTGAAATTCAGCTTCGCACGATTGCTATGGATTTCTGGGCATCTCTCGAGCATCAGCTCCGTTATAAAAACGACGTTGAATTTACAGAAGAAATGGCAGACGAACTTTATAAATGTGCAGAGCTCTCAGCAGACCTTGATCTTAGAATGGAAGCCTTGCGTAAGAAAGTAAATATGTGAAAACCATCAGTCTCCCGTATATGGGAGACTTTTTCTTGCTTTTTGTCTAAATTTGTATATAATAATATTTATATGTTGTTTTAAGGAGTGCAAAAAATGAATTTTATAGTAGCCTTAGTTCTTTTGGTTGTTGGTTTTATTTTTCTTGTAAAAGGCTCTGACTGGTTTGTTGACGGCGCGGCATCAATCGCTGCAAAAACAGGAATTCCGCAAATCGTCATTGGTCTTACAATTGTTGCTATGGGAACATCCGCTCCCGAGGCAGCAGTAAGTATTTCAGCTACTCTGCATGGCAACGCCGGAATAACAATCGGAAATATCGTTGGAAGTAACATTTTAAACATTCTCATTATCTTAGGTATTTCTTCGGTAATCACTTCCCTCGCTGTTCAGAAAACAACCGTTAAAATTGATATTCCGTTTACTATATTTATTTCAGCAGTACTCCTTGCTATGGGCTTTTTAGGCTCACTCAATTGGGTCTGCGGAGCTATTCTTCTCGTTTTGTTCATCGGATATCTCGCTTATCTTTTTGTACACGCCAAAAAGAATCCGGTCGAAGATTGTGAAGAGTTCTGTTCCACTTTAAGCCTTCCGCGCGCGCTTCTTGCCACAGTAGTCGGTCTTGCTCTTATAATATTAGGCAGCAACTTTGCAGTTGACGGAGCTACTGAAATCGCGCGTATGATAGGCGTAAGCGACCGTTTCATCGGCCTTACAATCGTAGCGCTCGGAACATCACTACCCGAACTTTTCACCTCGGTTTCCGCCGCTCGCAAGGGTAACGCAGATATCGCTATCGGTAATATTGTAGGAAGCAATATTTTCAACATATTGTTCGTTGTAGGTTTATCCTCTCTTATCATCCCGGTTCCGTTCGCTTCCCCATTTCTTATTGATACCGCTGTATCTGGTCTTGCCGCGGTCTTACTTCTCGTTTGCTGTGCGAAGAAAAAGAAGCTTTCCCGCTCTCACGGTGTGATAATGCTTCTATGTTATGCGGCTTATTTTGCATATCTCTGCATTAAATAATGGTTTTTTCATCAACT
>JAZPZP010000053.1:0-21254 GCA_045544695.1 Eubacteriales bacterium
ATGAAGTCCTCTGCGAATTACTTGAGGGAAAAGAAAACAATTAAAATAGCTTACGCGGTAGCCACCCTGCTTATTTTTGCAGCGGTGAAGTCGGAGGCCAAGCGGTCTTAGGAAGACAAGCTTTATAGTCAACTCCTTGGCTCACAGAACGACATGGCTACGATCCGACTTATGAAGTCCTCTGCGAATTACTTGAGGGAAAAGAAAACAATTAAAATAGCTTACGCGGTAGCCACCCTGCTTATTTTTGCAGCGGTGGCTATTGGGCTTTTTTGCGGAAGTGCCGAGCTTTCTTTTTCGGATATTTTTAATGCAATTAAAAACGGACCCTGCGGGGTTAATGAAAGAATTTTTATTTATGTGCGTTTACCAAGATTGCTTGGAGCTCTTTTTGCGGGAGCCGCTCTTGCGGTAAGTGGCGCGGTAATTCAGAATGTACTTGCGAATAAGCTCGCGTCTCCGAGTATTATTGGTGTTAACTCGGGCGCGGGATTTGCGGTAACACTGTGTGCGGCCCTTGGCATTTACGGTGGATGGCAGATGTCTTTTTTTTCGTTTTTTGGTGCGCTTTTTGCCGCGATGCTTGTAAGCTTTGCCGCTAAAAAATGGAGCGCATCCCGCTCGACCGTAATACTTATGGGTGTCGCTGCAAATGCGCTGTTTAATGCGTTTTCTGATATTGTAATAACACTTGATGACAGTATCGGCCTTTTGAGTAATGACTTTAAGATAGGCGACTTTTCTTCTGTTACATACGTAAAGCTTGTTCCCGTTATGATATTGATATTTGTTTCGGTTTTGGCCCTTGTTACGCTGTCAAACGAGCTTGATGTCATAACTCTGGGGGATGAGGGCGCTTTGAGCCTTGGTGTAAATGTAAAGAGACTTCGCGTTGCATTTCTTATTGTGGCATCCCTTCTTGCAGGCTCAGCGGTAAGCATTGCGGGGCTTTTATCATTTGTTGGTCTTATTGTACCACACGCGGTAAGACTTGCAGGTGCTAAGCAGTCGAGACATCTTATTTTACTTTGCGCGCTGCTCGGCGGCGGATTTACAGCTCTTTGCGACAATGTTGCGAGACTTGCCTTCGCGCCGTATGAAATCCCGGTCGGTATAATTATGGCGCTTTCGGGTGTACCGTTCTTTATCTTTATTTTAATACGCGGTAAAGGAGGGCACGGGAATGCTTGAAATTAAAAATCTTTCGGCAGGTTATGGTGGAAGGAAGGTTCTCTCCGATGTGTCACTAAGCTTTTGCGAAGGAGAGATTACATCAATTATCGGACCTAACGGATGCGGCAAGACCACTCTTTTAAAAGCTGTATTATCATATATTGAAGGTAGCGGAGAAGTGCTTTTAAACGGTGAAAACTTAAATAAAATGACAAGGGGTAAGCGCGCTCGCGAAATTGCATATCTCGCGCAGGGCAGAAATATCCCTGATATGACGGTGGGACAGCTTGTACTTCACGGAAGGTTTCCGCATCTTTCGTACCCGAGAAGATACCGCGCGGAGGATAGGGAAATTGCGCGACGTGCTGTGGAAAAAATGGGGCTTTGTGAATGCTCGGATGCTTTGCTCGCCACTCTTTCGGGCGGTATGCGCCAGAACGCCTATATCGCGATGGCTCTCGCTCAGGATACAAAATTCATCTTGCTCGACGAACCGACGACCTATCTGGATATTAAAAACAGAATCTCGCTTATGAATGAGCTTAAAAGCCTCGCCGATGAGGGAAAGGGAATTGTTACCGTGCTTCACGAAATTCCGTTTGCACTTGACTATTCGGATAAGGTTATCGTTATGGATGGTGGAAGAGTGATTGCGAGCGGTACTCCAAAGGAAATCTATGAAAGCAAAATTGCAGACAAGGTTTTCGGTATTGAAATTAAAAAAACAGGCGAGAGCTACTATTACGGAAAATAAAAGAGTCTTGAAAATCAAGACTCTTTTATTATATGCTTTCGTGTTTTCCAGTTTCCGAAAAAATAGTAAACTATGCCGATGAAGAACGGGGTAAAGCCTGCGAGAGCATCGCCGAGCCAGAAGCCCAGATATCCGTAGCCGAGGGTTAAACCAAACAGTACCGAAAGGCCGATTCGGAGTATCATTCCGTCAAATATCGCGGTTGCAAAATTAACTTTATAATTTCCGCAGCCGTTAATCATAGCGTTCATCGGCGTGCGGAAGGCGCTGCCGTAGAACATAAGAACGGCAATCGGTATGTATTCCCTCGCGACGAGAAGAACTTCCTTGTCACTTGAGAAGAAACCGAAAATCGTGTCGGGGAATAGGAGAATTGCGGCGGAGAGAAGGGATGAGGTGATAAGCGTTATAACAAACGCGGTTATCATAATCTTCGGTACACGCTCGTATTTCTCAGCACCGATATTCTGGCCGACCATTGATGCTCCTGCGGCATTTACAGAGTTTGAAATCAAGTTTGAAACGGATGCGAGTTTATTTGCAATGCCTGCAAGGGCGGAAACAACAACGCCGTAGGAATTTATCCAGGAATTTACAAAGAGCTTTGAGAAATGAATTGCGGCGCTTTTGATTGCCATCGGAATACCGAGCTTTGTGAGGCTTGCGAGTAATTCAAAGTCCCATTTGACAAAGTCGGATTTACATATTTTAAAGCCGAAGCGGTCATTTGAATGCCATAGGAAAACAGCACAGCTTATAAAGCTTATTCCCTGACTGATTACGGTAGCTAAAGCAGCTCCTCCCGCGCCCATTTTGAAATAAATTACAAAAACAACATCTAAAATTACATTGAGTACTGCGGCGATTGAAATGAATACAAACGGATGCTTTGAATCACCAAGACCGCGGAGTACCGCGCTTAAAATATTATAGCCGTAGATGAAAACCATTCCTACGATGCAGATGGTCGCGTAGTTTAGTGCATCATTCCATGCCTCCTGAGGCGTATTCATAAGCTTTAGTATCGGCTCTCGGAAGATAAGGCAGAAGAAGCTTAATATTGCGGCACAGGAAATTAAAAAGGAGAACATTGTACCGATAAAGCGGCCTAATTTTTCACGCATATTTGCACCGATTAACTGCGATATGATAACCTGGCCTGCAGAGCAGAAGCCCATCGCGACAAAGGTTAAGAAATTCGACACATCGCCACCGACGGAAACTGCGGAAATTCCAGTTTTACCGGCGATCTGACCGACGATTACCATATCGACCATATTGTAAACTACCTGGAGAAGATTTGATAAGAAAAGCGGTGCTGAGAAGCGGATAAGCTGCTTTGAAACACTGCCTTTTGTAAAATCATTTATAAGTGTCTTTTGCAATTTTAACAGATCCTTTCTTAAATATAATTATACACCTTTAAATTTTATATCGCAAGTGTACAACAATATCAGTTTTGTGCGATTTTTTAACTGTACATTTGTAAATTAATATGTTAAAATGTTCCTGTATTTTATAATGCAATTTAAGGAGAGAGACATTATGCCGAATTATTTTGATAAAGCTGAAATTTTTGCCTGGATGCCGCTTACCGGTTTTGACAAGGACGCACCGGATAAAGGTGTTGATCAGTTGCTTAAGCGCGCAGGCTTTGACCTTAACGGAACCTGCCTTTTCGTTTTCCATCCCGACATCGTTCACCATCACGAGGGAATGGATGAGGTGAAAGTTTTACCACCGGATAACTGTTCATATTATGCAAATCCGTATAACGAGGAGAGAAGGCGTCAGGAGTGGACAAACCACGATCTTCGAGACCTTAATACAAAACTCAAGGAGCGCGGCGTTGAGAGCTTTATAAGCATTATGGGCGTTACTCTTGGTAATTACTTCCACGACGAGTGGATTTACGAGCATCCCGAGCTTTTCAGCCGATTTAAAAGCGGCGAGGCGTGGACGCTTAATGTCTTAAAGCGCTTTAAAGACGGTACATATTACGAGGATTACTTTGCCGATAAAATTTGCAAAGTGTGCGAGGATTACGGCTTTACCGGTCTCCATGTTGCGGATAATTTCTGCCCGCAGGGCGGAACGGTTGTTGAGGGCGATTATTCCTATGATATGATTGACCAGTTTGCAACGGGTACCGGCTTTGAATTCCCGAAGGAAATTATTGAAAATAAAGAGGATAATGAAGCAAATCTCAGACTTCGCGGTGAGTGGATATGGGCAAATTGCCGCGCTGAATGGATTGAATTCAGAGCGCTTCGTTGGCAGCAATTCTTTGAAAAGGTGTGCAGTAAAATGCACGCTATCGGAAGAAAGGTCTTCGCGCTTGCGATGTATTGTACAGACCCGTTTGATACGCTTTATACAAAGGGTGTTGACTTAAGAAAGATTGCAAATGCACGCGTTGACTATTTAATGCCGAATCAGCACGCAAATACTTCTCATATTGCGCGCTTCCGTCCGTGGCGATTCTACGAATGGGGCAATATGATGTGCCTTAGCGATGTGTTCGCACCGCAAGCTAAGAAGCTTAATATGTTAAGTGTTAAAGATGCGGCGGAGCAGTGGGATATGCTCCACCATGCACCGATGCTGCTCGATCGCGACATAACCTTCTTACCGTCGTATTTCAGACATACTAAAGACGGCTTGCATCGCTGCCTTGACGGATATAACATCTGTCTTGCCGACGGTATTTACGAAGAGGAGTGGAAGTGGCTCCGCGAGCGCTTTGAGGTTGCATTTGAGGAAGTGCCAGAAAAGATTCTCACTCCGACACTTGTCTGGTCCGATACCGCGTTTGATAACACACTCAGAGCATATATCAAGACCCGCCGCTGGACTCTTCATAAGTTTATCTATGAGGTGAATAAAGCCGGTTCGCATTGCGCCAATATTGTCAGAACTGAAGACATTTCAGAGCGTTGCGGCGACCTTTTCGTTCCGAACTTTGACCTTTTATCAGACGATGAGAAGAAGAAAATCGCAAACTACAAGGGCGGTGCCGTTGTTGCGACTGCTCCTGTTTCGGAATTTAATAAAGAAGATTATGATGTTAAATTCTACTTTGAGGATGAAAATTCACCGTATCCGATGTGTGCTTTCGTTTTAAATGCCGATATTGCAAATAAAGCTGAAATTTTGGAAATGTCAAAAGAGGATGACGGCTCTGAGGGTATTTCTGATGTCAATGCGGTTACCGAGAGTACTAATACATTAAATCACTTTATGCCGTACCAGAAGGTGTCCGTCGGCTTTGTAAAGGCACTTAGTGAGCTTCTTAAAATTTCATACTCACATATTTTAAAGTCAACTCATCCGATTATCCCGATGGTAATGCGCGACGGAAGAATAAGACTTTACGCTATGAATGACGACCTTTCGCACTACGGCTACGGCGATATAACCGTTTATAGCGATATTGAAAGAGTTGGAAATGTAAGTAAATTCCCGCTCCTTCCGGTTAAATTCTCGGATGAGAAGAACTTTAGCTATACAGCTACCGACTATCCGAACGGCAACCGAACCTTCCGCCTTCTTATGACTCAGGGCGGCGTTTCAATCGTTGATATTTATTTAAAATAAAACGTAAATTCAAGCAGACTTTTGCTTTTTCGTCAATTATTTCAAAAATGCACAAAATTTGCATTTTTGGGGTTGATTTTTATGTGTTGCTGAATTACAATATATTTAATTATGTAATTGGGAGAGATAGTAAAATGGCTAAATATTTTGACAAAGCAGAAATTTTTACATGGACTCCGCTTATCGGTTTTGATAAGGATAAACGTGACAAAGGTGTTAAAAAATTTATAAAACGTATGGGCTTTACTCCGCATGGTATCTCCGTGTTTGCCTTCAGCCCGGATATCGTTCATCACCACGACGGTATAGATAAGGTAAGGGTTTTACCACCGGATAACTGTGCTTATCACGCAAATCCATACAATGAAGAGAGAAAGCGCCAGGAGTGGACAAATAAAGACGTTAAAATCTTAGTTGATAATCTCAAAAAGCACGGCGTTGAAACTTTCCTTGGAATTATGGGTGTAGATTCGGAAAATATGTTCCATCACGAATGGCTTTCCGACCATCCTGAACTTAAAACACATATGCGTCATGCAAAGTGGGCGCTCAATGTTTTACGACGTATGAGTGACGGCACATATTATGAGGATTTCTTTGTTGAGCAGGCTTGCAGAACTCTTACAGATTATGGCTTTGACGGAATTCACGTTACAGATAACTTCTGCCCGAACGGCGGAACTCGCTATATGGGTGATTTCTCATTCGATATGCTCGAGCAGTTTGTTATGTATTCAAAGATTGAAGTTCCGGAAGAGATTATGAACCTCAAGGAAGAAACATTTGAGAATATCAATAAGCGCGGAGACTGGGTTTGGGCTAACATAAGAGAAGAGTGGCTTGAGTTCTACGCTTGGCGTTGGGAGCAGTTCTGGAAAAAGGTCTGCGACAGACTCCATGCAATAGGCAAGAAGGTTTTCGTTATCGGTACATATTGCACCGACCCGTTTGCAACTCATTATGCAAAGGGCGTTGACCTTAAGAGAATCGTTAACGCGGGCGTTGATATGCTTATGCCGAACGCTGCGGCTAACGCTTCCTGTATGCGTCATGCAGGTCGTCCGTGGGTTTATTATGAGCATGCAACAATGTGCGCTCTTACCGATGTTTTCGCTGAAAATGCAAAGAAGTTCCATATGCTCGGCGTTAAGGACGTAAGTGAAGAGTGGGATATGCTCCATCATTCACCGAATATGTTAGAGCGCGATATGAGCTATATGGCATCCTTCCACAGACAGACTGAAAACGGCTTAAAGCGCTGCCTTAACGGATTTATCATCTGCCTTGGTGACGGTATTTATGAGGACGAGTGGGAGTGGCTAAACGACCGTTTCAATACTGCATTCGGTGAAACACCGAAGAAATACATTTCTCCGTCACTCGTATGGTCTGACCACGCTCATTATGCGCTTATGCCGGAATACATAAAGACCCGCCGTTACACTCCGCATAAGTTTATGGCAGAGCTTGACTGGAAGACAGCAAATATCGGTGCGGTTGTTAAGACCGAGCATATCAATGAAAACAGCGGAGACCTCTTCGTTCCGAACTTCGATTTATTATCCGAGGATGAAAAGAAGAAGCTCGCTGCATATAAGGGCGGTTCTGTTATTGCAACAGCTTCCGCTATGGGCGACTTTAAGCCTGAAAATTACGGAATCAAGCCGGATATTTACTTTGAAGACCACGATACTCCATTTGTCAATATGGCATTTGCTTATAACATCGAAATCGCTGATAAGAATGCGATTATGGAAATTCTTGCCGAGGATGACGATACAGAGATTTTGGACGATCCGTTCAATGCAAACGATGCAATCAATACTATTTATCAGCTCATCCCGTTCCAGAAGGTTTCAATCGGTTTCAGAAAGGCTCTTGCAAAGCTTGTTAATACGAGCAACGACAAGCTCTTTGAGTCAACAGATCCGGTTGTTGCAATGGAAATGCCGGACGGTGCAATCCGTATGTACGTTATTAACGACAACAGACTTACATATGCATCTGCTGTTATTGAGATTAAGAATCACGATATCGAGAAGGTTAACGTTGTAAGTAAGTTCCCGCTTTTACCGGTTAAATTCTCCGATGAGAGAAAATTTAGCTTTGCAACCGCAACAGACCATCCGAACGGTCAGCACACCTTCCGTGTACTCGTTCCGCAGGGCGGCGTTTCAATCGTTGACGTATATCTTAAATAATACTGAAAAGCTACACTTTTGTGTAGCTTTTTTATTGACATAAAAAGGTATAAATGTTAGACTTAAAGTAGCTTGTGAAAGGAGATTTTAGTATGAATTATTATGATAAGGCGGAAATTTTCGCATGGACACCGCTACTTGGCTTTGATAAGGATGCACCTGATAAGGGCGTCGGTAATTTTATCGACAGAACTCAGTTTAATCTCCACGGTGTGTCACTTTTTGTTTTCGCAGCTGACATTGTTCATCAGCACACAGGCATGGATAAAGTCAGAGTTTTACCGCCGGATAACTGCGCTTATCACGCTTGCCCGTACAACGAGGAGAGAAAGCGTCAGGAATGGACTAACCACGATTTGCGCGACCTTCTTACCGAATTCCGCAACAGAGGTATACAGTCATATATGAGTATTATGGGTACCGATGGCGGTAATAAGTTCCATCAGGATTGGCTTGAGGAGCACCCTGAGCTTAAGAATGATGCTTTCGACTGGGCTTGGTCGCTCTTCGTTTTAAAGCGCTTTAAAGACGGTACATATTATGAGGATTTCTTTGTTGACAAGGTTTGCGAGGTTATGCTTGACTACGGCTTTGACGGTCTTCATGTTTCAGATAACTTCTGCCCGCAGGCGAGAAGCCTTTATATGTCAGACTATACCGCTGATATGGCAGGTCAGTTTATGGACCACACAGGAATTAAACTCCCTGATGAAATCGGAATTGACGGCGAGGATACACCTGAGAAAAAGATGGCGCGCCGCGACTGGATTTGGAAGAACCATAAGGTCGAGTGGATTAATTTCTACTCATGGCGTTGGGAATGCTTCTGGAAGAAGATTGCTGACCGCTTACACGCTATCGGCAAGAAAATTTTCGTTCTTGGTATGTATTGCACCGACCCGTTTGAAACTCTCTTTGTAAAGGGTATTGACCTTAGAAAGATTGTAAAAGCAGGCGTTGACTACTTAATGCCGAATATGGCGGCAAACGGCTCTTCAATTGCCCGTATCCGCCCGTGGAGATATTTTGAGTGGCTTACTATGATTCCGCTTACCGATGCTTTCTGTGAAACATCGAGAAACCTTAATATGCTCGGTGTTAAAGACGCAGCAGAGGAGTGGGACTTACTCCACTACGCTCCGTCGTTCTTAGAGCGTGATTTATATTACTTACCGTCGTTCTTTAGATTCTTACCCGATGGTACGCTTAAGAGAAGCTTGGACGGATTTAATGTTTGCCTTGCTGACGGTATCTATAAAGATGAGTGGAAGTGGTTAAAAGACCGCTTTGACATCGGCTTTGATCAGACTCCGAACGGATTTATCAATCCGACATTTGTCTGGTCAGACAATATGATTTATAACCTTTTACCCGAATATTGCGAAAACCGCCGTTGGCCGGCTCATAAGTTTATGTTTGAAATAAACGAGCTTGGCGCGCATACGGGCGCAATAGTAAGAGCTGAGCACATTACCGATGCTTGCGGCAATTTATTTGTTCCGGACTTTGATGTTCTGTCAGCTGAGGAACAGAAGAAGATATTGGAATACAAGGGCGGCGCTGTAATTGGTACAATTTCTGCCGATAAAAAGAACCTTTTAGACAGCGTTAAGCTTGATATCTACTTCGAAGACCACGACACTCCGTTTGTCAATGCGGCATTTGCATTCAATATGCAGATTGAAAATAAGGATGCAATTTTAGAACTCTTACCTGAAGATGACGATACCGAGGTAATTGATCCCGAGACCGTTGAGGACACCGGCAATTCATACCGCGGTAAGCCGGTTCCGTATCAGAAGGTATCCATCGGCTTTAAGAAGGCTCTTGCAGCACTTGTTAAAGAGAGTTATATGGATAACTTCACAAGTGAGTATCCGTTCTTTGGTATGAAGCTTAGTGACGGTGCTATAAGACTTTATGTTGTAAATAACGACAGACTTCATTACTCGGATGCAATCATCACTTCAAAGAGATACATTAAGGAAATAAAGAATGTTAGTAAATTCCCGCTTCTTCCTGTTAAGTTCTCCGAGACCGGAACCTTCGGCTTCCAGGCTCAGGACTATCCGGGAGAGCTTCGCACCTTCCGCGTACCTGTTACTCAGGGCAGTATCTCAATCGTTGATGTATATTTAAAGTAAAATTAAAACTGTGAAGACACAATGTCTTCACAGTTTTTTTACATTTGCGTTCGTTGACTTAAAGAGGCAGTGTATGGTAAAATATTAGAATAAATAGTATCTGCTGAGCGGAGTGTGAAATATGATAAAAAGACTACTTAAATATGTTAGAGAATATAAAAAAGATACTTACCTTACCTTTTTGTTTTTGGCAGGGGAGGCGGTTATTGAGTGTATTATTCCGTTTATAACTGCGGATTTAGTTAATAAGTTAAAGCTCGGTATCGGTCTTAAATCGCTTCTTATCACGGGCATTTCGCTTGTGCTGATGGCGCTTGTTTCTCTTGCGTGCGGTGCGATTGCGGGCTATACGAGTGCTAAGGCATCTGCAGGCTTTGCTAAAAACATCCGTTTTGCGCTCTTTGATAAAATTCAGGACTATTCTTTTGAAAATATAGATAAATTTTCTTCATCTTCTCTTGTAACCCGCCTTACAAGTGATGTTACGCATATTCAGATGTCATATCTTATGATTATAAGAACTGCGGTCAGGTCACCGCTTATGTTTACTTTCTCGGTAATTATGGCATACATTATGGGCGGCAAGCTATCAACCGTTTTTATCGTTGTTATTCCGTTTTTGGCGGCAGGACTTTTAATCGTTGCAAAATTTGCGATGCCAGCATTCCGCCGTGTATTTAAAAAGTACGATAAATTAAATCAGTCAATTGAAGAAAATGTGCGCGCGGTGCGCGTGGTAAAAGGATTCTCGCGTGAGGAGTATGAGAAAGAAAAATTTGCCTCAGCTGCCGATGAAATTCGCGCAAACTTTACGAAAGCTGAGCGAATTGTTGCGTTTAACCAGCCGATTATGCAGATTTGCCTTTACTTTGTAATGCTTTTCGTGCTTACCGTCGGTTCTAATCTTGTAATTTCAAGCATGGGTAAGGCGCTCGATGTCGGCCATATTTCCGCAATGCTTACCTATGGTATGCAGATTCTTATGTCGCTTATGATGCTCTCGATGGTTTATGTTATGATTACTATTTCCTTTGAGGCGATGAAGCGTATTGATGAGGTCCTCTGCGAAGTGCCGACGCTTAAAAATCCCGAAAATCCGATATTTGATGTACCGTCAGGCTCAATTGATTTTAACGGAGTCAGCTTTAAATACTCAAAGAAATCCAAAAAGGCAGCGCTCGAGGGTATTGATTTGCATATCAAATCGGGTATGACGGTCGGAATTATCGGCGGTACGGGTTCGAGTAAATCAACCCTTGTTCAGCTTATTCCGCGCCTTTATGATGTGACCGAGGGCGAGGTTTTGGTCGGCGGAATTGATGTTAGGAAATATGACCTTAAAACCCTGCGCGATAACGTTGCGATGGTGTTGCAGAAAAACCAGCTCTTCTCGGGTACGGTTTCTGATAATCTGCGTTGGGGTAATGAAAATGCTACCGATGAGGAAATTGTTGAGGTATGCAAGCTCGCGCAGGCGGATGAGTTTATTTCCTCATTCCCGGATGGCTATAACACGTATATAGAACAGGGAGGAACTAACGTTTCGGGCGGTCAGAAGCAGAGACTTTGTATCGCGCGAGCACTTCTCAAAAAGCCGAAAATTTTAATTTTAGACGATTCGACAAGTGCTGTTGATACGAAAACCGATGCACTTATCCGCCGTGCTTTCCGCGAGTATATTCCTGAGACCACAAAGCTTATCATAGCGCAGAGAATTTCTTCCGTTCAGGACGCGGATTTAATTGTTATTATGGAAAACGGAAGGCTCGAGGCGGCTGGCACTCACGATGAGCTTTTGAAAACCAACGAAGCTTACCGTGAAACCTACGAGCAGCAGACTAACGGAAAGGAGAATGATGATGAGGCATAGACCCGGTGCCCCTGTTCCTGTAAAGGATAAAAAGGGCAAGATCTTAAGAATTTTAAAATTGCTTTTTAAATCATATCCGATTCTCTTTCCGGTAACCTGTCTTTGCATAATTTTTGCGGCTATAACCGCAACTATGCCGGCTATATTCCAGCAGCAGGTGCTTGCAGATATCGGCGAGTGGTATTTGAGCGGTGACTGGGATGGCGCATCTAAGGTGATTTTACCTAAGATTGCGATTCTTGCAACTCTTTATTTAATTTCACTTACCGCGATTATCGTTCACACACAGCTTATGGCATATATGTCGCAGGGCTTTTTGAATAAGCTCAGATGTGAGATGTTCTCAAAAATGCAGAATCTCCCGATTAAGTATTTTGACACGCACAAGCACGGCGATATTATGAGCCATTATACGAATGATATAGATGCTCTGCGTCAGTTGATTGCACAGACGCTTCCGACTATTTTGCAGGCCGGCATTGTAATTATAAGCGTTTTCTTTATTATGATGTTCTACAGCGTATGGATGACGATTGTTGTTCTCCTTGGTGTTCTTGCGGTTATGGTGATAACCAAAAAGGTGGGTAAGGGCTCAGCTAAATACTTTGTCCGCCAGCAGAAGGCTATCGGCCGCGAAGAGGGCTTTGTTCAGGAAATGATGAGCGGGCAGAAGGTCGTTAAGGTATTTAACCACGAGGACAAATGCAAGGCTGAATTTAAAGAGCTAAACGATGCGCTCTTTGAGGATAGCTTCAAGGCGCATGCACACGCAAATATCTTAGGCCCGATTATTCAGAATATCGGCAATATTTTATATGTTTTAATTGCAACGGTCGGCGGTGCGCTTCTCGTTACGAAAGCGCCGAATTTAAGCTTGTCTGCAATTTTTGCGGGCGGAATCGGCTATCTTACAATTGATATTGTCATTCCGTTTCTCAATATGGCGAAACAGTTTACAGGTAATGTAAACCAGGTAACTCAACAGATTAACGCGGTTACTATGGCACTTGCGGGTGCGGCTCGTATTTTTGAGCTTATTGACGAAAAGCCCGAGGATGACGAGGGCTATGTAACACTCGTAAATGCTGAAATTGACGCGGATGGCACAATCAGAGAGAGTGAAAAACACACCGGTAAATGGGCATGGAAGCATCCACACGGTGACGGAAGCGTTACCTATACCCGCCTTGCAGGTGATGTCAGACTTGTTGACGTCGACTTCGGTTATACCGAGGATAAGACCGTGCTCAACAATATAAGCGTGTATGCAGAGCCTGGCCAGCAGGTTGCATTTGTCGGTGCAACAGGTGCCGGTAAGACGACGATTACAAACTTGGTCAACAGATTTTATGATATTGAAGACGGTAAAATCCGCTATGACGGCATAAACGTCAATAAAATTAAAAAGTCAGACCTGCGCCGATCCCTCGGTCTTGTCTTGCAGGAAACAAATCTCTTTACCGGAACGGTTATGGATAATATCCGCTACGGTAATCTCACTGCTACCGATGAGGAATGTATTGAAGCGGCAAGGCTTTCGGGTGCTGATGACTTTATTACCCGTCTGCCGGACGGATATGATACTTTGCTTTCCAATAACGGTGAGAATTTATCTCAGGGGCAGCGCCAGCTTATTGCGATTGCACGAGCTGCGGTTGCAGATCCGCCCGTTATGATACTGGATGAGGCGACTTCTTCTATCGATACGCGTACCGAGATTTTAGTACAGCGCGGTATGGATAAGCTTATGGAGGGAAGAACCGTATTTGTCATCGCGCACAGGCTTTCTACCGTTAAAAATTCCGATGTCATTATGGTGCTTGACCACGGCGAGATAATCGAGCGCGGAACGCACGACGAGCTTATCGCAAAGCGCGGCACATATTATCAGTTATACACCGGCGCATTCGAGCTTGAATAAACAAAAACCCACCATTTGGTGGGTTTTTCTGTTGACATAAAGGTAAGTTTGGAATAATATAATAATATATGATTTTTCGTTTTGGGAGTAGGTTATGAAAAATAAAAAGATACTTGTTGTTATGGGCGGTATTTCATCCGAGAGAGAAATTTCTCTCCGCAGTGGTGAGGCTGTTTTTAATGCGCTCATTTCTCGCGGATATAACGCTCATAAGTTTGTTTTAGATAAGAATAACGCCTGCGAAATCGCAAATGAGAAGCCGGATCTTTGCGTTCTTGTGCTTCACGGTAAGGGCGGTGAGGACGGCTCTATTCAGGGGCTTTTAGAGCTTATGAATATTCCGTATACAGGCTCAGGCGTTGCGAGCAGCGCGAACTGTATGAATAAAATTTTAACTAAGAAATTACTTGAAGCCGAGGGTATTCCAACACCGGAATATGAAACGGTAAGACGCGGCGAGGATTATAAAAATGTCGCGGCTGATTTCTCTTTCCCGCTCGTCGTTAAAGCACCGTGTCAGGGCTCAAGCGTCGGTGTTGAAATTGTACATAGCAGGGAAGAGCTTACCGCCGCAATTGAAAACAATATCGGTTACGACGATGAAATTTTAATTGAAAAGTTTATCCGCGGTACCGAGATTACCGTTCCCGTTATGCAGGACGGGGATAAGATAAAAGCGCTTCCGATTATCGAAATCGTTTCAGAAAATGCTTTTTATGACTTTGAATCCAAATACACAAGCGGTATGAGTCACCACATTATTCCGGCACGCATCCCCGAGGAGTCGGCAAGGAAAACCGAAGAATATGCGCTCAAGGCTTACAAGGCGCTCTCTTGCCGTGGTGTTGCGAGAATTGACTTCTTTATTGATGAAGAGGGAAATCCATATGTGATTGAAATTAACACGATTCCGGGAATGACCGCAACCTCGCTCGTTCCCGATGCCGCAAGGGCGGTCGGAATGAGCTTTGAGGATTTAGCTGAAAAAATAGTGCTTGAAGCATTATAAAATATGATGTATAATATGCTTACCAAAAAGAAAAGGGGTATTGAAATATGAAAAAGACTAACAAAAGAATTATCAGCTTATTACTCGCGTGCTTAATGATGCTCACTTTCGTTGCTTGCTCGGGCGAAGAGGCCCCTGTTGCGGAAGAGAATGATCCGCAGCTTGAGGAGCTTATTGCAAACGAAGGAGAGGCATTTGTCGAAAGTTTTACTTCATCATTTGAAGCATCTTCAGGTCTTAAGTGTGACTCGACCATTAAGGTAAAGGGCACAGCACTCATTATAGATTGCAACATCAAGAATGTGGATAATGTTCCGGATGTTACAAAAAAGCAAATGCAGGAAGCTTATGATGGTGAGAAGGCATCACTTAAGGAAGGTTTTGCGCCGCTAAAAGAGCTTGCACCAAATCTTTCACTTGTTGCATTTTATATCAATGAACAGGATGGCGACAACATCGCAACTATAAACCTTGAATTTTAACAAACAAGTCCCGTAATTTTACGGGACTGTTTTTTTGTGTAAAAGCGGCGCCGCTTTTGCCTAACCTAAAATAAAAAACGGAGCGAGTCAAAACGCTCGCTCCATTGTTGGTGCGGATGACGGGACTTGAACCCACATGAGATTGCTCTCACTAGAACCTGAATCTAGCGCGTCTGCCGATTCCGCCACATCCGCAAATATTAACTTTTTTACGGCAGCCGCGCTCCGCGTGACACCTTGCGGTGACAAAACTGCCTGCTCGCGTTATGGCTCGGTCAGTTTTGACCGCTGCGTTTTTGCCGCCTTCGCTGCATCCTCCACAGGAGGCGCTTGGCGACAAACTGCCGATTCCGCCACATCCGCAAATGTTAACTCGTACATTATAACACACCAATATGCGAAAAATCAAGTGTTAAAGTGTTAGTTTTTCTATTGCGGTCTCGTTCTTGGGTGAAATAAAATAAAAACAAGCCGAAATTCCGCACTTCTCTGCGACATCGCGCTTTATTTTAAGCGTATCAGGTGTGTCAAACATAATGAATTTATCCTTGTATGTAAAATAATTTGTGCAAAGAGAGGATGAATAAAAGGTCATTGAATTACTTAAGACAATAAGCTCGGAGAGCTTTTCCTGCGTTATCGGAAGAACCTTGTTGTCGTTAATTCCGACCTCGAACGCCGAGAGGGAGAGTTCAAGCGAAAGGGATTTGTGATTTTTTACCATATCCGTTAAGTAATCGGAAAATGAGCCTGAGTGGCAAATCCCGGGGATGAGATAGCTTGACACTCCGCAGTCTGAATATGTAACGGGCATATATAGCGGAATGTTCTTTTTAAAAAAGGCTGAGCTAAGCTCACGAGCAAAGAGAACACTTTCTTCATCGGGAATCGGAGGAAGCGCTATCAGTAGTCCTTCAAATTCGCGACGCAGACACTCATTTAAAATATGCGAAATTGCGGAAGAATTAAGTGAACCCGAAACTTTTCCGATTACCATAACACCGCCGCGTAAATTTATCGGAAGAACTTTACTTAAAAGCCGTGAATCACAGAGCCTATACAAAAGATGGGCAGAGGGGATTGGTGTTGATTTGCCCGTTCCGATTAAATATTCTTTCATAATAAACCTCCTACTTGTCGAGATTAAAAAATGGGTGTATAATAATATATATTATCTGGTATCGGAGCATTATGATGAAAAATTTGTTTACACCCGACATTAAATGCAACACAATTTACGATATAAAAGCGAGTGACCTTAAAGCGCGCGGAATTGAATTTGTTCTCTGCGATCTCGACAACACGATTGCCGATTACGGAACGCATCTTCCGACGGATGCTATGAAGGCATGGATTTTAAGCTTTAAGGAAAACGACATTTCCTTCTGCATCGTTTCAAATAATGGGGAAGAAAGAACTAAGAAATTCTGCGAAAAGCTTGATATTCCGTACTTTTTTAAGAGCGGTAAGCCTAAGGTGATTGCAGTAGATAATGCCCTCAAACTCCTTTCGGGAACGAGGGAGAAGTGCGCGCTCATTGGCGATAAATATACAACGGATGTGCTTTGTGCGAGGCGTGCGGGAGTGCTTTCGGTTAAAGTTAAATCAATTAAGCCGAGGTGGCAGATATGGAAAAAATAACGCGCTTCGGTCCTGCGGGAAATTCGCAAAGCTTTATTGCGGACGGGTTTAAGTCTTCCGTCGATGCACCGCGCTGGATATACGAAAAAGGGCTTAATGCCTATGAATATCAATGCGGTCGCGGAGTTTTAGTCGGTGAGGAGACTGCAGGGAAGATAGGTGCTGAGGCTAAAAAATACGGAATTGCGCTCTCTATTCACGCACCGTATTTTATGAATCTCGCAAACCCGGAAGCGGAGCGAATGAGAAAAACGATAGATTATGTTATTCAGAGCGCGCAGGCGGCACGCGCCATGGGTGCTGACAGAATTGTAATCCACGCAGGCTCGCTTTTAAAACGCGAGCGGGAAGAGGCACTCGCCATCGCCTGCGACACGCTTAAAAAAGTGATGAGCGCACTCGATGAGGGAAACTACGGAGAGATTGTACTCTGCCCTGAGCTTATGGGATGTAAAAATCAGCTCGGGAATTTAGACGAGATTATCGCACTTTGTAAGGTGGATGAGAGGCTTATTCCGTGTATCGACTTCGGGCATTACAACGCGCGCGAGGGCGGAATTTTAAAAGATAAATCAGATTTTGAATTTATTTTTGACAGGCTCGAAAACGAGCTTGGAAGGGCAAGAATTTCCTCATTCCACGCGCATTTTTCAAAGATTGAATACACGCTCAAATCGGGTGAGGTGAGACATCTTACCTTTGAGGATAAAGCCTACGGCCCCGAGTTTTTACCGCTGGCACGGGTTATCGCAGAGAGAGGATATACTCCGAGAATTATCTGCGAAAGTGCCGGAACTCAGGCGGAAGATGCACTATTTATGAAAAATACACTTTTGGAGGTGCAGGATAAATGAAAAAAATTCTTGTAATCAGCGGTCCGAATCTTAACTTACTCGGCACTCGTGAGCCGGGAATTTACGGCGTTGAAACGCTTGAAACGATTGAAGACAAGGTGCGCGCGAGAGCTAATGAGCTGGGCGCTGAGGTAGCTTGTTTTCAGTCTAACCACGAGGGTGAGATAATTGATAAGTTGCACGCAGCTCGCGGTAATTTTGACGGTATTGTTTTAAATGCCGGCGCTTATACCCACTATTCAATCGCCATTCGCGATGCGATTGCGGCAATTGAAATTCCGTGCGTTGAGGTGCATTTATCTAATGTTCACGCACGCGAAGAGTTCAGACACAAGAGCGTTATCGCACCCGTGTGCTGCGGCGTTATCTGCGGCTTTGGGGGAGATAGTTATGTTTTAGCGCTCGAAGCTCTTCTTAAAAAGTAAAAAAACTATTGCCAAGTGAAGAAAAATATTGTAAAATAAATTAGAACATTAAAATTGGAGGATATATAATATGGTTACAGCAGGTGATTTCAGAAACGGTATTACTTTTGATATGGACGGTCAGGTTCTTCAGGTAATCGAGTTCCAGCATGTTAAGCCGGGTAAGGGCGCAGCTTTCGTTCGCACAAAGCTCCGCAATGTTATTTCCGGTGCTGTTGTTGAGCGTACCTTTAACCCGACTGATAAGTTCCCGCCGGCTTATGTTGAGCGCAAAGAGATGGAATATCTCTACAACGACGGCGAGCTTTACTACTTTATGGATCTTGAAACCTACGAGCAGGAGCCGCTTAATGCTGATAAGTTAGGCGATAACTTCAAGTTCGTTAAGGAGAACACTTCTGTTAAGGTTCTCTCATACAAGGGTGTTGTTTTTGGTGTTGAGCCGCCGAAGCATGTTGTTCTCGAGATTACTGAGACCGAGCCGGGCTTTAAGGGCGATACTACCACTAATGTTTTAAAACCGGCTACTGTTGAGACAGGCGCTGAGGTTCGCGTTCCGCTCTTTATCGATATCGGCGACAAGATCAAGATTGATACTGAAACCGGCGAGTACTTAGAGCGCGCTAAGGCATAAAAAATCAATACCCCTGCTCGTCAGGGGTATTTTATTAAAGTAAGGAGAATTGCTATGGATAATATTATGCAGAAGGCGGCTTTCTTAAAGGGCCTTGCAGAAGGTATGGAGCTTGATACCACAACTAAGGAAAATAAGCTTATTTTAGCCCTTATCGAGCTTGTTGATGAGATGGCTTGCACTCTCGCATCAGTTGAGGATGCTACCGCTGAAATCGAGGACGAGCTTGACGAAATCGCTGAGGAGTTAATCGAAATCGAGAACCAGTTAGACGAGTGCTGTGACTATGACGACTGTGATTGCGATTGCGATGACTGCGACTGCGACGATTGCGATGACTGCGATTGCGATGACGACAGCTTCTATTATGAAGTTACCTGCCCGACCTGCAATGAGTGCATCGCACTTGAAGAGTCAATTGTTGCAGCAGGCGGCATTACCTGCCCGAGCTGCGGCGAGGATCTTGAGTTTGAGTTCGACGAGGACGATGAGTGCGACTGCGGTCACTGCCACTAAAAGATAATAATTAAAGCCTTGAACTTTTAAGTTCAAGGCTTTTTCTTTAACACGGGGGATTTTTACTTGATTTCGTATGAATAGAGAAGATTTCCGTTTGACTCGTAGTATTCGTAGACGATGGACTCAATCTCAGGACAATCGTACTGAATTATTGTAAGCGTTGCCTTGTAATAATCCTTCTGCTCTTTAAACACCTTCTTGAAGTTTGCTACAGTGTTCTTCTTCCATTCCTCGTCATTCTCAGTCTTGTAGGTGTACTTGTAAACGAGGCTGTTTCCGCGGGCTAAAAGCTCGAAATCCATCGCGTCGGTCGAGCCGGCATTTCCAATGGAATCGTTTGCCTTTTCAACATAATCTAAAATTGCCTGCGGAGTTTCGACATTCTCATTTCCACCGCAAGAAACGAGCGATAAAAGCGCAATTACAGCTAAAAGCGCTGCTAAAATTCTTTTCTTCATTTTTAAACACCTCTAAAAAATTGATGTTACTATTATAACGCAAAGGAGAGTACGTGTCAATTAAATATTAGGCTTTAGTTGTATTCAGCGAAATAAATATATTCACCATCATATGTATAAAAATCTATAACAATTGATTTGAGCTCAGGAACTTCTGCTCGCAATGTTTTTAAGAAATTCTGATAATATTCATCGTGTTCCGCTATAAAGGTGTCACAGGCTTCGTAAATGTCGTAAAGTGAATCATCGGTTTCAGCAAATTTATAGGCGATAATGTAAGAATTCTTTCTTATATTCAGATTATAGTCGTATATATCATAAGGGAAAATGAGGTTTTCTCCTGAATACACTGACCAAGGCATATTTTGCGAAGAATGTTTATAAAGCGCTCCGCTTCGGGGTTCGCCGAAGACCTCGTAATTGAATGGGTTTTCATTTTTGTCACAATAATAGCATACTATTGAGGAAACTTCAGGACACTCCTTCTTTATTATATCAAAGGTTTCGTTCATCTCATCGAAGAGGTACGGATAATATTGGGAAAAGTTTAATGCCTTGAGCGCGTCTGAATCACCGGCCTTCTCCAAAGCTGAAAAAGAGAGATAAAATTCTATATCTTCACCATAGGGATCAATATTAAAAGTTATGCCTTCAGGAAGGCTCAAGGTTTTTTCCTCAACAAACAAACAGACATATGCTGCAATAACAAAATGGGGTTCAGACACCGACGCGGTTTCACGATGCAACTCGTTGCCGTTTTTGTCTTCGTGAAGAAAGGTGAACTTAGTTACTTCCGGGCATTCGCGACGAAATTTGACGAGTGAAAGATAGGCCTCAACACAAATGTCATCTTTTGAACCGATAAGATGTTCTATTTCTTTTTCTGACATACCTGTTGTGTCGTGTGTGTACGTGCATATTACCTCCGTGCCTTTGGAAGAAAGCTCATACTTGCCGCCGAGTATATTTTTGTGCGGCTCGATAAATTCGGAAATCGCTTTTTCATCTGAGTTATATTTTTTGAAATCGGGCTTTTTTGTGCATATTGTACCGCGTTTATCGCGGTATTCGAAATATGTATTCCTGACTGTAGGGCAGATTTCTTCAGCGTCTGAAAATGCTGAGCAATAAATATCATTGTGGTCAAATAGCCGTTCCTTTAAATGCTTCTTTTCATAGCTTGAAAGCGCATAGTTGTAGTTGACTTTATAGATAACATTAAGTCCGCTGGTTGAAACCGTTACTTTGCGCTTGAATACATCTTCATAATCAATATATTCTTTATTTAATTCCTTTGCATATTTCTCCACTTCGGAAAATGCTGTTGGAGTAAAAGTTTTTGCGAGAAAATTCTCAGTATCGGTTTTTATGTCGTTTACGTTTTTTATGTATATATAGGCGGCTAAAACAAGAACTGCCGCTACCACTGCTGAGATTATAAGCATCGTTTTCTTCATATAAATCACTCCATATAAGTTATTATACAAATGTTTGCCTCATCTGTCAAGTTGACCTATTTTATTTAAAAATGTGTTTATTCTACTATTAATTGTCTTTTGTGTTCACAAGTAA
>JAZPZP010000054.1:0-4685 GCA_045544695.1 Eubacteriales bacterium
GGAGCTTTTTTAATTTCAGCAGTAAGCTCTGCGATGCTTTCCTCGGGGTGATTACCGTCTACATAATGAGCGCATTTGAGCGGAATCTTTGAAGCAAAGCGCTCTCTTAAATACTTTCTGAAGCTTGCCGGATGAGTGTCCGGCAAATTAACATATTCGTCTAAGTGGAACATTTCAACCTTTGACCAGTCAACATTTTCAGCAATTAAAGCATCAATTGTTTCGAACTGGGAAGCGCCTGTTGAAAGAATAATGCGAGCAGAGCCGTTTTTTTCGATTGCTTCGTTAATTTTTTCTGCCGCAAGCTTTGCAGCGCGCTGACCGAGCTCAAGCGCAGTTTTGCTCTTTACGATTTTCATATTTTTCCTCCTCAAGGTGTAAATTCAAGATAATGATACTGGAAAATACAAATTTTGTCAATAGAAATTAAATTACTTTATTTTATAAATATACCTTGCAATTTTCCTTAAAAATTGATAAAATATACTATGTGTATTTATGCGTAATTTTAAGGGGTTGATTTAACCGTGAAAAATATAATTGGAATTGATGTCGGCGGCAGTACAACGAAGATTATCGGCTACCGCGACGGGGGAATTTTTTCTCCGCTTATCGTTAAGGCTAATGACCCAAAAGCATCGCTTTACGGCGCATTCGGTAAGTTTTTGAGTGAAAACTCACTTTCTATTTCCGATGTCGAGAAGATTATGGTAACGGGTGTTGGTTCATCTTACTGTGATGAAGATCTTTTCGGTATTCCGACTAAAAGAATTGAAGAGTTCAACGCAATCGGTGCGGGCGGTTTGTTCTTAAGTAAGCTTAAGAAGGCTGTAATCGTCAGTATGGGCACGGGCACTGCGTTTGTCTCGGCAAACGGCGAGGATGCGTGCCACTTGGGTGGTACCGGTGTCGGAGGAGGAACACTTCTCGGCTTGTCCAATAAAATTTTAAATGTCAGAAGCTTTGACGATTTGATTAAAACCGCGACCGATGGCAACTTAAGTCGCGTCGACTTAAGCATCGAAGATATCAGCAACACACAGATGGAAAATCTTCCGTTCCACATTACCGCATCTAATTTCGGTAAGATAAGCGACCTTGCAACCTCGAGCGATTTAGCGCTCGGCATAATTAACCTCGTTTTCCAGACGATTGGTGTTATGGCAATGTTTGCAAGCCGTATGGAAAATACCCGAAATGTCGTTTTAACCGGAAATCTTACCAATGTTCCGCAGGTGCACGAAATTTTTGATATTATGGCGAGTCTTTATAATATTAACTTTATAATTCCTGAGCATTCCGAGTATGCAACTGCTACGGGTGCTGCGCTTTTATACAATATGGGAGACAAGTAGATGAAAGAAGAAAAGCTTATTCCTCAGGAAGAAATTCTGCGACAGAAAGAATTTTCTTCTGAGATATTAAAAATGAATAGCGGCAAAACACTTTATGCGATGGTTGATACCTACGGTTGTCAGCAGAACGAGGCAGACAGTGAAATGCTCCGCGGTATGCTGATTGAAATGGGTTACATTATGACGCAGGACGAGGGAAAAGCCGATGTCATTGTTATAAATACCTGTGCCGTGCGCGAGCACGCGGAAATGCGCGTTCTCGGCAATGTCGGCGCACTTACGCACACAAAGCGTGCAAAGCCCGACCAGATTATTGCGATATGCGGCTGTATGGTTCAGCAGGAACATATGGTTGAGAAGGTTAAAAAGAGCTTCCGCCATGTAAACTTAGTTTTCGGAACGCACGCGCTCTATCGTTTTCCTGAGCTTTTGCATCGCGTGATGACAAGGAAAAAACGCGTGTTTGAGCTTATTGACTCTGAAGGATATATTTTAGAGGGAATTCCCGTTCATCGTGAGAGTCGCGTTAAAGCCTGGGTTTCGATTATGTATGGTTGTAATAACTTCTGCTCGTATTGTATCGTTCCTTACGTGCGCGGTCGCGAGCGAAGCCGTAAGCCTGAGGCGATTCTATCTGAAATTAAGGAGCTTATTGAAAACGGCGCGCGTGATATAACACTCCTCGGTCAGAATGTTAATTCCTACGGTAAGGATTTAGACGAAGAAATTGATTTTTCCGAGCTTTTAAGAAGGATAAATGACATTCCGGGCGAGTTTAAAATCCGCTTTATGACGAGTCATCCGAAGGATGCTACAGAAAAACTCTTTAAAACAATGGCTGAATGCAAAAAAATCGCGCATCATATCCACTTGCCGTTCCAGTCGGGAAGTGACAGGATACTTTCGTTAATGAATCGCAGATATACAAGAGATAAATATAAAGAGCTTGTAAACACTGCGCGCTCACTTATGCCTGATATTTCGTTTACAAGTGACGTTATCGTCGGTTTCCCGGGCGAGAGCGATGAAGATTTTGAAGAAACTCTGTCTCTCATCCGCGAGGTTGGTTTTGATGCTCTGTTTACGTTTATCTACTCGAAGCGCAAGGGAACACCTGCTGCCGAAATGGAGGATGCAACTCCGCGTGAAGTTAAGACAAAGCGCTTTGAAAGGCTTCTCGCCGTACAGAACGAAGTTGCGGCCGAGTATGCTAAAGAGCTGTTAGGAAAAACGGTTACCGCCTTGGTAGAAGCTGATGAAGCAACTGATGATAAAAACCTCGTCGCAAGGTGCGACAGTAACAGACCGATAAGAGTAAAGGGAAGCTCGTCCCTTGTCGGTAAGTTTATTAAAGCTAAAATCGAAGTGTGCTCTAAATGGTCTATGGAGGGCACAATAGTAGATTAGGGGAGAAAGTTTAATGGCAAAAGAATATTCACCGATGATGAAGCAATATTTTGATGTTAAAAAAGCTTATGAGGATTGCATCCTTTTTTATAGATTGGGCGACTTTTATGAGATGTTTTTCGAGGATGCCCGTCTTGCATCAAAAGAGCTTGAGCTTACACTTACCGGCAGAGAATGCGGTCAAGAGGAGCGGGCGCCGATGTGTGGCGTTCCGTTCCATTCAAGTGAGGCTTATATTGCGCGTCTCATCAAAAAAGGTTATAAAGTTGCTATCTGTGAGCAGACGGAGGACCCGAAGAAGACCAAGGGTATAGTAAAGCGTGACGTTATTCGCGTTGTAACACCGGGTACTGCGCTTGAGAGCTCAATGCTTGAAAATGAGTGCAATAATTATATTTGCACAGCGTATATAGATGCGCTCGGAAGTGCGCTCTGCTTTGCGGATATCACAACGGGTGAGCTTTATACAATTGAAGTTACAAGCGGCAATATCGAAATGCAGATCATTGCCGAGCTCGGTAAATATTCTCCGCGTGAGGTAATTCTGAATGTTACTGCAGGCGAATGTCCCGAAATATGTGAGTTTATAACATCGCAGCTTGATATTACTCCGACTTGTGCTGAGTCTGAGCTTTTTGAGGAGCAGATTTCGAAATACATAATCGAAGAGCATTTTAAAACGAAAAAGCTAAAAACACTCGGCTTCAATGATGAAGGTCGTCAGCTTCGTGCTGTCGGTGCAATGCTAAATTACCTGCAGACAACGCAGAAGAGAGATTTGTCGAACATTTCGGAAATCCGTTTTTATACAAAAGAATCATTTATGCAGCTTGATAATACCGCTCGCCGCAATCTTGAGCTTTGTGAGAGTATGCGCGAGAAGGAAAAGAAGGGAACTCTCCTTTGGGTACTCGATAAAACTCACACCGCAATGGGAAGTAGACTCCTAAGGCGCTGGATAAATAATCCGCTTGTAGATATAAATGAAATTTCGCGCCGCCAGGATGCGATAGAAGCACTTCTCTCCGAAATGGTGGTGCGCTCTGAATTAAATGAAGCCCTGAAGCTTGTTTTGGATATCGAACGTTTATCGGGCAGAGCGTCATACGGTGTTGCATCGGGTAGGGACTTAAAGGCGCTCGAGCAGGCGCTGTCCGCTATTCCGACAATTAAGAGCTATTTATCTGTATTTACGAGTGAAGAACTCGTTAAAGTCAATTCACAGATTGATGAGCTCTCCGATATCAAAGACCTTATTTCACGCGCTATCGTTGAAAATCCGCCGCACGCAATCCGCGAGGGTCAGGTTATTGCAGCGGGCTTTAATAAAGAGCTTGATGACCTGCGCGAGATACTTACAGGTGGTAATAAGTTTATAGAAAGCATAGAAGAGCGCGAGCGTGAAGCTACTGGAATTAAAAACTTAAAAGTAGGCTATAACCGCGTATTCGGCTATTACATAGAGGTTTCAAAGGGTAACTTGTCTCAGGTTCCAGAAACTTATATACGAAAGCAAACGCTTGTTAACGGCGAGCGCTTTATAACTCAGGAATTAAAAGAACTTGAGGATACAATTTTAAGCGCAAAGGAGCGCAGTATTTCAATTGAGCTTGAGCTGTTCCGCAAGATTTGCGAGCAGATAAGTCGCGAGGGTGACCGTATGCGCGTTACTTCTCAGGCTATAAGTAAGCTTGATGTTCTTCTTTCTCTATCCGAGTGTGCGGAAAAGTATCGCTTTGCCCGCCCGATAGTTGACGCGAGTGACACGATTGAAATTACCGGCGGTCGCCATCCTGTTGTTGAAAAAACTCTTCACGATGTTCTTTTCGTTCCGAACGATACGATTTTAGACTGCGGTGAAAACCGTATGGCAATCATAACCGGTCCTAATATGGCGGGTAAATCGACCTATATGCGTCAGGT
>JAZPZP010000055.1:0-2812 GCA_045544695.1 Eubacteriales bacterium
GTCTCAACCTCGTCAACACACTCACAGCCACCGTAATAACGCTTACCCGGAAGGCCTTCTGCATATTTATTTGTAAGAACAGTACCTGCAGCAGCAAGAACTGTCTTACTAACAAAGTTTTCAGATGCAATAAGCTCAATATTTCTGCGCTGGCGATTGTATTCGCTCTTTACCGCAGCACCGAGCTCGGGGTCCATAGATGCGAGGAAATCCATATTTTCTTTAATCATAAAAGACTCTCTCCTTAAATTATGTACATTAAAATTTCTCGTGTAGAGATAGTATAACACAAAAAAACTTTTTTGACAAGCGTTGACAGTATTTTTATTATATCTTTCCCTCATCTTCGCATTTGCAAAGCAGCTCAATCAAACGCTTTGCAAAATTCGAGGTATCGTGTTGCCATACCCAATTATAAGCTTCTTCCTTTGAATACGGATAGCTTTCGGGCGCGGCGAGAAATGTTTCAACGCTCTTTCCGAGAGCATCGTTTGTATTTTCAACGCAATATGCGTACTTGCCGTTTTGAGTAACATATCGCGCTCCCGTTGTATCAGATGCTATGACGGGAATTTTCAAAAGCATGGCTTCCATTACAACAAGTCCGAAGCTTTCATATGCAGATGGGGACACGAGTAAATCAGCCTGCTTCAAATACGGATACGGGTTTGTTTTAGAGCCAAGCAAACTTATTTTATCACCAAGACCGAGCTCGATAACCTTTTTCTCAAATGCTTCTTTCTGCTCACCGCCGCCAATTATGTATATGTGCGTATCGGGAAACTTTTCAAAAATCCCTTGCGACATAATACGCACAAGTCTGCCAAAGCCCTTTTCTGCGGATATTCGCCCGAGCATCACTATATTCTTCTTTGTTTTATCAAAGGTAATATCGCATGGCTCTTCTGCTTTTTTCAGAATTTCATTACAGTTTATCGGATTTGTCAGTGCAAAGAAATTGCCCGATGGAAACATACTCTTAAGCTCCGAGGATATAATTTCATTAACTGACCAGACCATCGTGTGATTTTTATAGAGCAGTTCCATTTGTTTTTTCTCTTTTTTCAAGGCTTCGCTGAGTGGCGTCTCCTTGAATTTTGTATGAAAATCATTGTGACACCAATAAATTTTGTATTTACCTTTGGCGGAGAAGCACGCAAATCTTTCAAGCCCTTTAAGTGAAATTATATAGTCAAACTTTCTTTTAATAACTCTATCAAAATAAATCCCCGCGAGATAGGGTTTGCATTTCAAGCGATTTATCGTTTTGTCGATTATATTGTTTTTCAGAAACGGTCCGCATCTGACATTGACATTTGACGGAAAGGCGTCGGTAACCGCTTTTTCCGCTCCGCCAAACAAAGAAATAACTTCAATGTCATATTTATCATGAAGAGCCTTTATCGCCTCAATCAGAACATTTTCAAGTCCGCCGACAATCAGTTCATGTGTTATAAAACAAATACTCTTTCGTCGCATAAACCCTTTCGCTCCCCTTAAGTTTAATGCAATTATTTTATCACAAACCGCCCTGCTTGTCCACCGCTTTCCATACTCATCTCTCGTTACAGTTCTTTTTTAATACGCTCGATTGCACTTTTTTCAAGCCGCGATACCTGCGCCTGACTTATTCCTATTTCTTTCGCGACTTCCATCTGAGTTTTCCCCTCGTAAAAACGAAGGCTCAATATATGCCTCTCACGCTCGGCAAGGTGCTCTACCGCCTCGGAAAGTGCTATATTATTTATCCAGTGCTCGTCGGTATTTTTTATATCTCCCACCTGATCCATAACGCACATCGTATCGTCTCCGTTTGCGGAATACACCGGATCATATAGCGATACCGGATCCATTATCGCATCGAGTGCAAAAACAACATCCTCTTTTTTCATATCCATTACGCGCGCAATTTCATCAACGCTTGGCTCACGCGAATTTTCATATATAAGCTTTTCTTTAATCTGCAGAGCCCGATACGCGATATCGCGCATAGAACGCGATACGCGGATCGTTGAATTATCTCGCAAATATCTTCTGATCTCGCCAATGATCATCGGAACGGCGTAGGTTGACAGTCTTACCCCAAGCGTTACATCAAAATTATCAATTGATTTAATAAGCCCGACGCAGCCGACTTGAAAGAGGTCATCAACTAATTCTCCCCTGTTTGCAAACCGTTGTATCACGCTTAAAACAAGGCGCAAATTCCCCGCAATAAGCTCATCTCTTGCAGAAGCATCACCCTCTTTGTACTTGTGAAGAAGCTCATTTGTTTTGGCATTACTCAAAACCGCAAGACGCGCTGTGTTGACACCGCAAATTTCAACTTTCCCTTGCATAAAGAAAAATCCTCCCGCAGCATAATTTTCTAAATTAAGTATTGCCACGGGAGGGTTAATTTATGACAGGCGCGAAATTTCTTTTTTAAGTCGCGCGATTATTTTCTTTTCAAGTCGGGATATGTATGACTGCGATATTCCGAGAGTGTCCGCAACCTCCTTTTGCGTCATTTCATCTTTGCCCGAAAGGCCGAAGCGCATCGATATTATCTCCGCCTCGCGAGCAGGTAATTTTTCAAGTGCCGCGTATAGCAAGCCGCGGTCAACATCATCTTCTATCGGGCGCATAACACTGTCCTCTTCGGTACCTAAAATATCCGATAGCAGAAGTTCATTTCCGTCCCAATCGGTATTCAGCGGCTCATCAAAAGATACCTCACCGAGCTTCCCTCATGTCTTGCGTGCTTCCTTTATCGTTCCGTTTTCTATGCAACGCGAAGCGTGAGTCGCAAGCTTTATTTTCTTATTCGGAT
>JAZPZP010000056.1:0-2443 GCA_045544695.1 Eubacteriales bacterium
CAACCGTATTGCGGATCCTGGCGGCTTTAACATCAACATACTGCAGGCAACTTAGACTCTATGGTTGCGCACTATACCGCTGCCAAGAAAAGACGCAGCGATGATGCTTATTCACCGGGACGTAAGGCTGGTCTTCGTCCAGATCACGCAGTTATTGTATACGCAAACCGTGTGAGAGAAGCATTTCCCGATTTACCCGTAGTTATCGGCGGCCTTGAAGCGTCTTTGAGACGTTTTTCCCATTATGACTACTGGGAAGATAAAGTTCGCCGCCCCGTTTTGGTAGACTCAGGTGCAGATTTGCTTGTATACGGAATGGGTGAGACTGCAACAATTGAAATTGCAAAGCGGTTGGCAAAGGGCGTAAAGCCGTCATCAATTACCGATGTTCGCGGAACAGGTTATTTAACTTCCGACTTTGAAGAATGTAAATTTGACAAAGTCTGGTGTGCATCTTATGACGAAGTCTGCCGCGACAAGAAGTCTTATGCCAAAGCTAACATGATTCAGTATGATGAGCACGACCCTGTCCGCGGTAAGGCGATTATTCAAAAAGTCAACGATCGCTATTTGGTTATAAATCCGCCGATGATGCCTCTTTCAACTGCTGAGTTTGACAGAGTTTGTGAACTGCCTTATACGAAGATGCCCCATCCCATGTATGACGATATGGGCGGTGTTCCCGCGATTGAAGAGGTTCGTTTCTCGGTTATCCACAATCGCGGCTGTTTCGGAGCATGCAACTTCTGCTCTCTTGCTTTTCATCAGGGAAGAATGGTAACGAGCCGCAGCCACGAGTCTATAATCCGCGAGGTCAAAGAGCTTACAAAGCTTCCCGATTTCAAGGGGTATATCCATGATGTGGGCGGACCTACCGCAAACTTCAGACGTCCTTCCTGTGAAAAGCAGCTTAAAGCAGGTATGTGCAAGGGCAAGCATTGTCTTACACCAACACCATGTAAAAACCTTGATGCAGATCATACCGATTATTTGATGCTGCTTCGTAAGCTGAGACAGATACCTGGTGTCAAGAAAGTGTTCGTCCGTTCCGGAATTCGTTTTGACTATCTTCTTGAGGATAAAAGCGGTGAATTCTTCGCTGAACTTGTAAAACACCATATTTCAGGTCAGCTTAAGGTTGCGCCTGAGCACTGCATTGACAGCGTACTTGATTATATGGCAAAGCCTCATAATGAGGTTTATAACCGTTTTATGCAGAAGTATGCTAAGCTTAACGAGCGATACGGAAAAGAGCAGTATCTTGTTCCGTATCTGATATCTTCTCACCCCGGCAGTACGATGGATTCTGCTATTGCATTGGCTGAATATCTGAATAAAACAGGACGCCAGCCTGAGCAGGTTCAGGACTTTTATCCGACCCCGGGAACACTTTCCACCTGTATGTATTACACAGGCATTGATCCCCGAACAATGAAGGAAGTTTATGTACCGAAAACCTTCCACGAGAAAGCAATGCAGCGTGCTCTGCTTCAGTGGAAACGACCCGAAAAGCGCGCTCTTGTAATTGAAGCACTTAAAAGCGCAGGCAGGGAAGACCTTATAGGTTTCGGTAAAAACTGTCTCATAAGACCTTCTTCGCAGCCGAGGAATAAAAAGCCTGTATCTGCAAATAATGATAAACGTTCTGCCGCAGGCAAAAAAACCGATTCTAAAAGAATGCGCGGCAATACAAAAACTGCTGTAAAATCAGTATCCAAGAAGAGCAAAAGAAAGTAAATTTATACGGCGGTGTGATAATCTGCATCGCCGTATACTCAATTAATTAATTTATATAAACAGTTGACAAAGCACTTTTACTGTGGTAATATATTCAAGCGCTTGAGATGTGTGGAGAGATACCGAAGTGGTTATAACGGAGCGGTCTTGAAAACCGTCGTACGGCAACGTACCGTGGGTTCGAATCCCACTCTCTCCGCCACACTGAGTAAGACTTCCTTTTTAGGAAGTCTTACTTGCAAAAGAACAAAATATTAATATTTGTTCATCAATGGAGGATTACTCAAGTGGTGAAGAGGCTCCCCTGCTAAGGGAGTAGGTCGGGTAACCGGCGCGAGGGTTCAAATCCCTTGTCCTCCGCCAGAAAAAAGCACTTGCAAATGCAAGTGCTTTTTTCAGTTAAATCCGTCTTTACAGACGGAATAAATCTTACAAAGTAAGATGAAATCACTTCGTGACGAAATCCAACTTCGTTGGGAGAACGACGGATTTAATTTCATCTGCGAAGCGGATTTCATCCAAGGCAACTTGAATTTCTTCGCGCTTTGCGCGATTTCATTGAAATAATAACAATTATGTGTTATTATACGCAAGAGAGGTGATTTTCAATGGCTGAAAACAAACTCGCAGATATATCAACCGAATTTGCAATACAAATATTAAAGCTAACTGATAGCATCAAAGGGCACTATTCTTTATCTAATCA
>JAZPZP010000057.1:0-17422 GCA_045544695.1 Eubacteriales bacterium
GGTAATACTGACGTATTACCTGATTTTTTGATGCACTTTTAGCGGAAAAGGTCAGTTCAAAACCGGCTTCTCCCTGCGACCAACCGCCTTACTGAGATGGCTTTTAATTTATTTCTCCGATGCTTTCTGGATTTCAAGCACCTGACGCTGTGATTTAATTGTGTCGTTCATATCAAGAAGAGTTTTCTTGCCCTTTAATTCATCTACAAAGTCGTTCATCCAGTTTGTTCCGATTTCATCCGGAATAATGTCTTCCTTCTTATCTGTATAAAGGTGAAGAACATCGTCGCGAAGGTTAAAGTTAATCATTGCCTTCTCGCCCCAGATGTAGAAATCCCAATAAGTCGGAAGGACTCCATCTTTAAATGCAGGTGCAGCATAAGAAACATCTGCCGAAATTGCAATATCCTCCATCTCTGCCGCGAACTGACCGCAATCCTTGAAGTTCGGTTCTTTTGTAGCAAAAGCGTTCCAGCATCTTGCATAATTTACCTTAGTTAAATTTTTACCTGTCATGTATCTGATAAGGTCGATACCGTGGATTGCGATATCGTTAATTGTGCCGCCGTGCTTACCTTCCTCAAAGTACCAGCCCGGACGGGTACCGTAATTTAAGCAATGCTGGCCGGTAAACGAAATGATGTTAACCTTACCGAGAGTTCCGTTTGCAATAAGCTCTTTTGCCTTTGTTGCAGACTTTACATAGCGAAGGTCTAACATACAAATTACCTTAAGTCCCTTTTCCTTTGCGAGCTTTTCGATAACATCAAGGTCAGCTAAATCAGTGCATATCGGCTTATCACAGATAACGTGCTTGCCGTGTTCAAGCGCCTTTATAATCATTTTACCGCGACGACCGTAATAGTCACCTACCGCGATTGCATCAACGCTTGCGTCATTTAAAACCTCATCATAGCTCTTATATGTAAAGGAAACGCCATGTGACTTCTCTGCCGCAATTCTCGCCTCGTCATATTCCTCGAAAGCGCCGACAATATTAACCTCATCGTGCTTTTCAGCCATTGCATATAAATCTAAAATATGGCTGTGTCTCACTCCTGCAAATGCCAAATTCATAATACCTTTCTCCTTTTTGATTTATAAAATTATTATATGGGTAAACAAACTACTTGTCAATCTCCGCGATTGCTATTTTGTATCCCGGAATAGATTCGTGCGTAATTTTAATATTTTCGCCGATTTCTTCGCTTATTTTAGAAATCCCGTCGCCGAAAAGCTTGGATCTTGCTTCTTTCGCCGTCCATATTTCAAAAAAGCGGTTAAGCTGTGGCTCTTCGGAAAAATAAACAAACTCGCGATGCGAGCATATGCGCTCCAGAATCTTAAAATTTATCTCTCTTATTTCTTCAATATCAATACCGATTGGGCTGTCCGACACCGCACAAACGGCATATTCGCCCGAGTGACTTATACTAAAATGAACGTTTAAGTTTTCGGCATACGGCTTTCCTTTTTTATCTTTTGCAAACCTTATGTCCTCAGAAGATATTCCGCACCAATCGGATATTGCAACTCTCGCGAGCATTTCACCTGCAACCGAGCGTAAACGGTCGTCCTCTTTGAGCTTGCTTACACGAAGTTTCTTCTCATCACTCATAAGGGAAAACCATTTTTCATATTCACTTTCGGTCAATTCGTATATATTATACTTATACCATTCCACAAGCAAAACCTCTATTATTTTTTTTAATTATATCATATTCAATAAATTTAGGCAAATATTTGCGCGTTTCGTTTATTGCTTAATGCGACATTTTATGTTAAAATATTTAAAGCTTTTATAAAAGGAAGTGTAAAAATGAGAACCTTTAAAATAACCGCCCTGATTTTATGTGTTGTAATGCTGTTTTCCGCCTGCGGAAAGCAAATTGAATGTGCTTCATACAGCGAAAACGCCGAGCTCGGAGATGGTGAGAAAACCTTAACCGTCGAAATTGTCGACGAAGAAAAGGCCGTAACTTTTACAATACATACCGATGCCGAAACAGTAGGAGATGCACTATTTGAGCACAAGCTTATTGCGGGTGAAAATTCGCAGTACGGACTTTATATCAAATATGCAAACGGTGTGCGCGCGGATTTTGACAGAGACGGCGCTTACTGGGCATTTTACAAAAACGGTGAATACTTAAATTCAGGTGTTAACACAACGGAATTTAAAGACGGAGATAAATATGAACTCATCTACACCAAGGGATAAACGCCCGATAACGACGCGTGAGCTTTGCATTTTCGCGATGCTCGGCGCGATTATGTTCATTTCAAAAATTCTTATGGAATTTTTGCCGAATGTACATCTTTTGGGTGCTTTAACAATTGCATATACTTTGACTTATCGTTCAAAGGCTCTCATTCCGATTTATGTCTATGTATTTTTAAACGGATTATTCGCGGGATTTTCTCTTTGGTGGATGCCCTATCTGTATATCTGGACGATACTTTGGGGCGTTACTATGCTGCTTCCCCGAAATATGCCGGATAAAGTTTCGTTCATCCTGTATCCACTCCTTTGCGCTCTGCACGGAATTTTATTCGGAACGCTCTATGCCCCGGCTCAGGCGATTATGTTTGGGCTCGATTTCAACGGAATGATCGCCTGGATTATTGCAGGACTTACATTTGATGTAATACATATGATAGGCAATTTTGCGGTTGGATTCTTAATTTTACCGATAAGTAAAATATTAAATAAGATAAAAACTCTTTAGTACTTGTTTTTTTCGACAGTATTTGATATAATTTTTGTATCAAAATATTGGAGGGTGTAAAATGAAAAAGTTTTTCGCAGAATTTAAAGAATTCATCTCTCGCGGCAATGTTATTGACCTGGCTGTCGGTGTTATTGTAGGTGGCGCTTTTCAGGCAATCATCAAATCTCTCACCGGTGATGTTATTTCTCCGGCAATAGGAATTTTCGCTAAAACCGATTTTTCAAACTTAGTTTGGAATGTAAACGGCGCGGAAATCAAATACGGCGCATTTATCACAGCGATTATCAACTTCCTCATTATGGCGTTTATCATCTTCTTACTTGTTAAATTTATTAACAAAGTGCAGTCAATTGGCAAAAAGCCTGAGCCGGAAGCTGTTGCTGAGCCGACTACAAAGATTTGTCCGTTCTGTAAGAGCGAGGTTAATATCGAAGCTACCCGTTGCCCGCACTGCACATCATTACTCAGCTAATTTAAAAGGCGTATCGCATCAGCGATACGCCTTATTTTTTCGCACTGTTTCCCGAGATATGTTTTTTATATTGATGTGGCGTGATGCCATATTCTTTTTTAAACATAACAATAAACCAAGAGCAATCCGGAAATCCGCTTTGTTCGGCAGCTATCCTTACTGAATTGCCTTCGGCAAGTAATTTTCGCGCATTGGAAAGGCGCTTCTTTTGCAAATAAGCATAAGGAGAGAGGCCAAATTTCTTTTTAAAATGGCGCTCTAAAGTACTTACACTTACAAATGAATTCTGTGCAAGATCCTGAACGGTTATTGGTTTTGAAAGATTCTTTTTAATATAGCTAAGTGCGTAATCAACATCCTGAGTTACATTGTTTTTTTGAACCGTATTAATTTTCGCCTTATGCAAGAAATCAATCAGCTTAAAAAAGTTATAATACTTTTCAATTGCACTCTCGGCAGTATTTGTGATTTTATGACAATGAGCGATAAATTCGTCAAGCTCATCAGGCGGAAGCACGAGGTGATTTTCCTTTCCGGCCGGTCTTTTAAAGAACATATCAAACAAATCTTCATTTCCGTCAGGTGGAAAAGCAATCCAAAAATTTTCGTGCGGCTTTGAGCTGTGCAAAACACAATGGTGATACTCAAGCGGGCGCGTTATAATAATATCTCCCGATTTTATCGGGTAAACCGTGTCTTCAACAACAAACGAAACATCTCCACTTAAATTCACATAAATCTGACACTCATCGTGAATATGCAATTTGGTTCTTGTTATTTTCTTCGGTCCGCCATCGTTATAGTTTATGCTGAATGTAAGTGGTTTTAATTCTTCAAGAATTTCTCTGTTGTGCTTCGTCATAAAATCACCCCATCATTACTATACAAGTTGTTTTGCGATTTGCACAAGTACGATTTTTAACTATGACAATTATACAACATTTATTGGTTAGATATCAATATAAATATGAAAATTTATATCAATAATTTCTTCGCCTCATTTTCGCTAAGCTTCTTTTTATACTGAAGCGGAGTTATGCCGTAATTCTTTTTAAACAGCGCAATGAACCACGAATAGTCAGAAAAACCGCTTTGCTCCGAAGCTTCAGTAACCGAAAGCCCATCGGCTAGCAGTCTCGCTGAATTCGCAAGGCGCTTTTTCTGAAGATAAGCATACGGTGATATTCCGAGCTGCTCTTTGAAATGACGCTCCAATGTATTAACACTTACAAAAGCATTTTGTGCTATACTTTCAACGGATATTGGTTGAGACAAATTCTTTTTAATATACTTAAGCGCAAGATTAACATCGCGCGCTTCCTCATTCTTTTTTATCGTATTTATTTTTGCATTGGCGAGAAAATCAATCAGCTTGAAAAAATTATAGTATTTTTCTCTTTCACTATTGCTTGGTTTAGTCATTTTATGGCAATGTTCAATAAAATCGTCAATTTCGTCCGGCGGAAGGCTCAAATGATTTCCTTCGCCCAAAGCGCGGTCGAAAAACATATCAAGCAATTCTTCATTCCCGTCAGATGAAAATAAAATCCAGAAATGGTCATGGTCTTTACTTGTGTGATAGGCGCAGTGGTGATATTCAAACGGTCGTGTTATAATGATGTCGCCCGGTTTTATCGGATATACTGCGTCCTCAACAACAAACGAAACATCTCCTGTCAGATTTACATAAATTTCGCACACCTCGTGGATGTGTGAACTAACCTTATCTGTGGACGGGTTTCTGGTTTTATTAAATTCCACATTTATTTTAAAAGAATTTATTGCGGATAACATTTCAGAATTTCTACTCATAACTTAAATCACCTGCACCAAATATACAGTTTTTATTAAGCATCTACAAGACGCAAACTTCGCTATGATGATTTTACAATGTTTTTTGGTGAAAAGTCAATATAAATACAGCGTTTTTTCTGTTATAGTATGCACGAAAGATTAGGTGACTTTTGTGCAAAACTATATAATGCTTACATTCGCAGCGATTTTACTCGCTATAAATGTAGTGCTTCACAAACTATATCAGGAAAGAAGCGGAACGAGCTTTGCTGTAATTTCAAAATTCAATGCTTATACCGGCCTTTTTTCTGCCATTGCTTTCTGGGCAATAAACGGATTTAATATTACTTTTTCGTTGTATTCCCTTATAATGACAATTATTTCGACAGCAGTTTTACTAACTTGCGAAACGCTAGGCTTTAAGCTCATAAAAGATGGCGGTGCTACACTATACACGATTTTCTTTATGACCGGTGGTATGATAGTTCCGTATATATGGGAGCTTTTATGCGGATATGAACACTTCTCGCTCATCCGTTTAATTGCGTTAGTGCTTATAATCATCAGCGTTATTATCTCAAACTTCAGCCGTGACAAGGCTGAACTAAAAAAATATATTCTTTGTGCGGCAGTGTTTTTCTTAAATGGATTTATCAGTATCATAACAAAAAGACATCAAATTGAACCCAATTATGCAACTGTTAACCCGTCTGAATTTTTAATCTACAGCGGTCTTTTGAAATTCATTGTTTCAATTTGGTTTGTTCGCGGAGAAAATGCTAAAAAGGCACGCGGCATTGTGCCAATGACCTTCATTTTACTCTCCGCTCTTGCAGGCGGTGTTGCATCTATGCTTCAATTAATTTCTGCGGTAAATTTACCCGCAGGCGTTCTTTTCCCGTTCTCGACGGGTGGAAGTATTGTCTTTGCGGCAGCTATTTCTGCAGTATTTTTCAAAGAAAAACTGAACAAAAAAATAATTTTCAGTACACTTTTGTGTCTTATCGGCACAATTATGTTTATATAAGGAGTGGCGATTATGAATTTATTAAAGGACAACAAACTCTTCTCATTTAAGTTAGGCGAAAATAACATTTGGGACACCGAGTATACACACGAAGCAAATGAAAACGGCGACGAAATTACAACTACATACACCTTTGACGGTGGTCTTAAGGTAACAAATATTGCCAGAAAAATTTCAAAACACGGCGCTTACGAATGGGTAAACTATTTTGAAAACACCGGAAGTAAACCGACTGCAATAATCTCCGAACTTTGGGACTGTGATATTACTCTTCCGTTTAAACACGAGGACACCTTTGATTCAACAAGTGATCTGGCTATTCCTGTTGACGATGCAACAAAAATTTATGCGCCAAACGGCTCAACCTGGACTGAATACGAATTTTTCTGCGATGTTGACTTAACCGTTGACCGCTACAGAAAGTTCCATATTCTCCCGGGAGAAACCAAAACATATTCAGCTTCCCGCGGCCGTTCAAGCGAGGAACAAGCGCCTTTCTTCAATGTTTCAAAGCAAAATTCGGGCTATATTTTCGCAATTGGCTGGACAGGTCAGTGGAACGCTGAAATTTCACGCGGAAATGACGATATTACTTTTAAATCAAAAATTGAGGATACTTATTTCCGCCTTTATCCCGGCGAGAAAATCCGCACATCTTCAATTGTAATTTTACCTTTTGATGGCGATTTTTCCGATGCACAAAACAAGTGGCGCCGACTTTTAAAGGATGAGTTCTGCCTTATTGGAAAACCGGGTCGCCCGGACCACACACCTCTCTTCTACGGCGCATGGGGTGGCGAAACCACGGATAAAATGATGTGGCGTATAGATAAAATCAAAGAAAGCGGCCTTCCGATTGAATCACTTTGGGTTGATGCTGCTTGGTACGGAAAAGAGACCAGAGCATCGGAAAATCCGTTCCAGAACGATTGGATAATCGCCCGTGGTGACTGGAGTGTAAGTCCTCTTATTCATCCGAACGGTATGGTTGACGTTGCAGAACGCCTTAAGAAAGAAAATCTCGGCTTCCTGCTCTGGTTCGAGCTTGAGCGCGCTAACCCTAATTCGCCACTTGTTTCCGAGCATCCCGATTGCTTCTTGTCAAGCGAGCATCCCGGTGCAAACAAACTTCTTAATTTAGGCAATGAAAAGGCTTGGAAAATCGCATACGACATTTTTGCAGGTTACATTGAAAAATTTGACCTTCAGGTTTTACGCATTGACTTTAACGACGGTCCTCTTCCCTATTGGCGTGCAGAAGATGCCTGCGACCGCAAGGGTATTACGGAAATCAAGTACATCACAGGCTTCTATAGTCTTTGCGATGCAATTTTAGAGCGCTTCCCGCATGTTATTATTGATAACTGTGCATCAGGCGGTCGTCGTCTTGACGTCGAGATGTTCCGTCGCAGTACCTGCCTTTCAAGAACAGATTATATGTGCAACATAAATTATGACATTGAGGGTGTTCAATGCCACACAATTACATATAACAACTGGATGATCTATTCAGGAACATTCTCATATTACATATGGAATAAATATGCATACAGAAGCGCTTATGCTACCACAATGCAAATATCATATGGTATCGACCTTATGAACCCGCTTGCAAAGGAAATTCTTGATGAATATATCAAGGTGCGCCCGTACTTAACCGAGGATTTCTATCCGCTCTCTGAGGTTACCGCCAAAACCGATACCTGGTGCGCTTGGCAGTATAACAGACCGTCGAGTGATGATGGTGTTCTTCAGGTATTCCGTCGCAGAAACTCTCCGTATACAAATGCAACATATTTCCTGCGCGGTTTAGACGAAAGCAAAACTTATCTCTTTACCGATGCCGACGGTGGGGAGTTTACGCTTTCAGGCAGTGGGCTTAAAGCCGGCTTTAAGGTTGAAATTTTAGAAAAGGAATCGTCAAAGCTTTACTTCTACAAGGCAATATAAGGAGCTTTCATTATGAACCGTTTTATCTCACAAGATAATCTTCATCATTTTTGCACTACAAATGAAAAGTGGCTTCAAGGTGATATTAAAAAACTTGTTATAGAATTTCCCGGTCATGACGGAAATTCCTGCCTCGGCGGTAATTTAGAAACACCTTATAAAATTTCATACTTTGCCGAAACTTTGGGAGAAAATGGTATTCTTTCCGTCTTCGCTTTCCCCGGACCGTGGAGCTGGATGCGCCGGATTTCCTTTGATACAATAGAGCAGGTTATCGACTGCATTTTCGAAAAATATTCGCTTTCGCCAAACATACCAATTGTTTTAATGGGTGGAAGTATGGGTGGTCACGGAGCTTTAATGTATTCACTTAAAACTTCGCGTAAAATTACCGCGTGTGCAGTAAGCTGTCCTGCTTGTGATTTATATGCTCTTTCTCAAGATAAAACTTATCCTTTCTTCTGCGCTTCCGTTTATCTGGCATTTGCAGATTGTGAGGGTGATTTTGAAACGGTTGTGAAGGCGCACTCCCCACTCTATAACGTTGCTAACCTTCCGCGCATTCCTTATTTTATGATTGTCTGCGATAGCGATGCAGTTATTCCATGCGATTTGCATGCACTGCCATTTTTAGAAAAAATGAAAAAAGCAGGACATAATATCCGCACAATTACAGCCGAAGGAAAAGGGCATTGCGAGCATCCTTTAGAAATAAAAAAAGCATTTTCAGATTTTATCATAAATGCATAACAAAAAACGAGGTGAATTTCACCTCGTTTTTTTATTATAGGGCATTATGTTTTTTCATTATATCGTAAATTTTCTCTAACGTATCATCAATTTTATCGTTTACAAGCACATAGTTATAATGCTTTGACATTTCTTCTTCGTACTCATATCTCTTAAGGCGCAAGTCTATCTGAGTTTCGCCGCGACCTAAAAGCCTTTCGCGAAGCTGTTCCTTTGAAACAGGCTTTAAGTAGATTGAAACGACGTCGGGGAGCAATTTCATTAAGTTGATTGTTCCCTCAACATCGATATCCTTAATTAAAACCTTGCCACTTGCTTCCTTTTCCTCTAAAATCTTGCGGTTAGTGCCGTAGTAATTACCGTGCACCTCGGCATATTCCACCATTTCACCGCGCTCAATCATACCTTCAAATTCAGGCTTTGTAACGAATATGTACGGCTTGCCCTGGCTCTCGCCCTCGCGCATCTCGCGAGTAGTCACCGTCGTCATAAGTTCTAAATTGTTGCACTCCTCAAGCATGCGGTTGATAATCGTGTTTTTACCAACACCCGAAGATCCCGATAAAATAATAAGCATAATTTAAACCCCCACAGTTTAGAAAAGTTTTTTATAATCTTCCATATTAAAAGTTTCAATAATCACATCAGCCTCAGACTGGTCAAAATGATGGATGTTCGCGCCATTAAATGCAATGCATCTCATTCCCGCGCGACCTGCGGCACGAATTCCTGCCGCTGAATCCTCAACAACAGTGCAGTTTTCCGGCCGAACGCCCATTTTTTCAGCTGCAAGCAAGAAAATTTCAGGATCCGGCTTTGACTTTGTTATCATATCACCGCAGATTACCGCATCCATAATCTTGTCAAGACCGAAGCGCTCGACGATATGCATAACCATTTTTCTGGTCGAGCTTGATGCAATCGCAAGCTTATAGCCGTCTTTTTCCAAAGTCGGAAGCCACTCATCTAAACCGTCAACAAGTGTAAGTGTCGGGTCAAGCGCAATTGCGTCATATAAAGACTGTGCGTAAATTTCGGTAAGCTCATCCCAGGTTTTCTCAACCTCAGGGTGATGGTCCAAAATATTTCTTGCCCCCGATCGTGGAGTAACACCGAGAAGATATTTAGAATCCGCCTCGGTAAACTCATCAATTCCAAGCTCTTTAAACATCTTGGCATCTGATATTTTATAACGCGTTTCACTGTCAATCAAAACGCCGTCCATATCCCAAATAACTGCCTTCATAGACTTCTCCTATCTGTAAACTCTGAAACCGTTGCCCATAATCTGCTGTGATTCCGAATAAACGACAAACGCATTATGGTCAAGCTCCAATACTTTCTTTTCAAACTCAGGAATTTCGTTTTCCTTAAGCGCGCACAATAAAACCGAGCGCTCATCCATAGTGTACGCACCAATCGCGTCAATAATCGTAACGCCACGCGGAGAGGATGATACTAAAAACTTTGCCATTTTCTCACCGTAGGACGTAATTACAAAAGCGATTTTTGAAATATTTAATTTTTTAATAAACCAATCTATCGCAAAGGTTGAAACTGCAAGGCTTAGTATACCCCAAAGCGTAAGTTCCATTTCACCAAACGCAACAAGCGACATCGCAACAACGGTTAAGTCAATAATAAGCAAAGTAAAACCGATTTTAAGGTGCGGGAAAGCAACCTGCAAAAGTCTTCCCAAAATATCCGTGCCACCGGTTGACGCGCCCTGAGAGAGCGCTATAGCTATGCCGAGACCGTAAAGAATTGCTCCGAAAAGCGCCGCTAAAAAAGTATTGTCGGTAATAGGCGGAAGGTAGGAAAACACCCATATCATAAGGGATAGCGCACCTGCACCATAAATTGTTTTAAAAACGAATTCCTTACCGATAAATTTAAGCGCAATAAGAAGTAAAATAACATTTATTACTGCAAATGAAAGACCGGTAGGAATTTTAAACATATGGAATAAAATAGTAGCAACACCGGAAACGCCACCGTTTACGATTTTATTTGGTGTATAAAAAAGGCTGACTGCAAATGCCGTAAGCACGACACCAAAGAAAATCAGCACATTCTGTTTTATTTTTTCTTTCATAACTATCCCCTGCAATTGTATTTTAAATCACAAAGAGCACATTGCTAAGCAATGTGCTCTTTAAGTGGTGCGAGTGACGAGACTTGAACTCGTACGCCATAAGACACACGCCCCTCAAACGTGCCTGTCTGCCGATTCCAGCACACTCGCATATTGTTTCTCTGCCGTAGCAGCAATATATATTATATTGATTTTAAACCCTTTTGTCAAGCCTTATTTTAAAAATAATTGAAAATTTTTCAACTTATATTTTATTCCCCCTTGCAAACAATAATAACGAAATAAAAAAGGAGGTGAAAAGAGATATGGCAATCGTTCCTTCAGCTAAAGAAGCAATGAACAGATTCAAGATGGAAGCTGCAAATGAAGTTGGCGTTAACTTAAAGCAGGGTTATAACGGTGATTTAACTTCACGCCAGGCAGGTTCTATCCGCGGTCAGATGGTTAAAAAGATGATTATGGCTTATGAGCAGAACTTAAGCAAGTAATTGATTTAATATATTTCGAAGTGCTGTGCAGAAGCTTTTATTTTGCTCGGCACTTCTTTTTTTACCGCCGTGAAGTCTGCCGCCCGCGCGGCGAATTTTCTGCGCTGTATGGCGCGAGAGCAAAAGTGCATCTATATTATCATTTGTATATTCCATTCCGTCCTGGTGCAAAACTCTTGCTCCGCGCGCAAGACTCATTGCGGCGAGACCATAATCCTGCGTTATGACGAGATCTCCACTTTTTATGTAATTTGCAAGCGCAAAATCAGCGCTGTCAGCCCCCTTTGAAACGGTAATTGTTTCCGCACCGTCTCTGTGCATTTCGTGTGCCGTATCGCAGAATAAAATACAAGAAACATCGTATTCTTTTGCTATCGCAATTGCTTCATTCACTACCGGACAAGCGTCCGCATCAATTAAAATTCTCATTACTTATCACCAATTATATTTTATACTTAAACGCGCAAAATAGCAATAAAAAAGAAGTGTCTTAAGACACTTCTTTTAGCTTTCCATTTGTTTTCCTAAAAATCCGGAAATCGTTTGGACGAGCTTGTTTTCTGCATCTCCCATTGTCGTTTCATCATTATTTGATAGAAACAAAACACAGCCCGACACATCACCCTCGGATAAAATCGGAGATGCAAGCTCAACAAAGTAGTTTCCGTTATCATCGGTCGCCGGAATTTTACTGTCGTTCTCGCCGCGACGGTATAACTGACGCGATTCGAGAATGTGCTCAAGCTCATCGCTTATTCGCTTTTCAACCAAATCGCGACGCGCAATGCCCGAGGTCGCAATTATCGTGTCGCGATCACAAATCGCGGCAGTGTGACCGGTTGTTTTGCCCATAGTGTCGCAAATCTGAACGGCAAATTCAGAAAGTTCCCCCATCGGCGAGTATTTTTTAAAAATTACCTCTCCATCCTTTGCCGTATAAATCTCAAGCGGATCGCCCTCGCGGATGCGCATCGTGCGTCTGATTTCTTTGGGTATAACAACTCGACCAAGGTCGTCTATTCGTCTTACAATTCCTGTTGCTTTCATATATACACTTCTCCTTAAATTACAAATTGCGATGTTAGTATCTGTAAATTAAGGTGATTTATACTTTGTTTTATGCTATAATAAATTCGGTGGTGAAATTATGGCTGTAATTTGTATAAATAACGATTTTCTTGAAGTTAAAATAAAAACCTTTGGTGCGGAGCTTACGTCAATTAAAAACAAATCGAGTAAGGAATTTCTCTGGCAAGGAGGCACTGATTGGAAAGGTCAGGCGCCTGTTTTGTTTCCCATTGTCGGCGGACTAAAACGCGGCGGATATTTACTTGACGGTAAGGAATACCGCATGGCGCCGCATGGCTTTGCATCAAGTCAGGAATTTGAAATTGAAACGCAAAGTGACTCCTGTGTCACCCTTCTTTTAAAATCAAATGATGCCACATACGCGCAATATCCGTTTGATTTTGAGTTCAGAATCCGTTTTTCGCTCGATGGTTTAAAGCTTAAACAAGAATATATAACGCTTAATAAATCCACCCGTGATATGTATTACTCGACCGGCTCGCACGAGAGTTACTTATGCCCGGGCGGCGTTGAAAACTACTCTCTCATTTTCGACGAGGATCAAACAACTAACCGTCTCGCGCGCTTCTACGATGAAGATAACAATGTTTATCACGAATTCGTTCCCTTTCTTCAAAACTCAAATGAATTTAGGCTCAGCCGCGAATTTTTTACCGATGACCAACTTGCGATTTTAGGTCTGAAATCAAGCGGCATTTCTCTTCGCGATGACAGAACGGGAGAGCGCATACACATAACACTATCAGGTTTTGACACCCTTATCGGCTGGACTACCAAGGGCGGTAATTCTGAATTTCTCTGCGTTGAACCTTGGTGCGGCACTTGGGAACATAGTAAAGTTTTACCGTATAATGATTTATCCGAAAAGGCAGGTATCAGAAAGCTTGCTCCAAACGAGCAGGAAACGCTCACGCACACGATAACTTTTTATTAAAAGCGATTTTTTTAATTTACTTTTATATTGTTTTATGATATAAACAAGTGGGTGATAATTATGACTAAAAAATATTCTCATGTTATAGTTTGCGGTATTGACGGTGCTGGCGCGTGGTTTAAAAACGCTGACACTCCGAATTTTGATCGTATTTTCGAAAACGGTGCGGTTACATACGGAGCTTTGGCTTCAAATCCGTCAATCAGTGCGGAATGCTGGGGTTCAATGCTCACCGGCGTCGGTCCCGAAGTTCACAAATTAACCAACTTTGTCGTTTCCGAAAAACCGTATCCGATTGATTCTGAGTTCCCTTCACTTTTTCGCCGTATCAGAAGCGTTTTCCCTGATGCTGAGCTCGGCTCATTCTGCGACTGGAATCCGATTACCGCAGGAATGGTCGAAAGTAATCTCGGAGTTAAGTCCGCAACCGCTAAAGACGATGAGCTTACTCCGCTTATCTGTGACTATATTCGCGAAAGCAAACCGAATTTCCTTTTTATTCAGATGGATAGCGTTGACGGTGCAGGACATCGTAACGGCTACGGCACTCCCGCTCATCTTGCCCGTATTCACGAGGTTGACAAGCTGATAAATGATGTTCATTCAGCGGCAATAGACGCCGGAATTATTGACGATATGCTCTTTATTGTAATCGCCGACCACGGCGGTACAAATCCGGGTGATGGCACCGGTACACACGGCGGCTGGAGCGATGCTGAGAAGTATGTGACCTTTGCGGCTACCGGCAAAGGTGTTAAAAAGAACACCATTGAGGATATGAATATCCGTGACCTCGCGGCAATTGTTTTATACGCGCTTGGAATAAATGCGCCCGAGCTTAATGAAGCCGGCTGGACTTCGCAAATTCCAAGCGGAATCTTTGATGATGAGTCAATTCCCGAATACCGCGATTTTTCACATTTAACAGGTGCTGCACCTCGAATTTCAAAGGTACCGCACACTTCGGAATTAATTTAAATATAAAAAACGGAGACTTTCGTCTCCGTTTTTTGTATTTATGCCATCGTTTCAAGCATTTTTAATGTTACCTGATATTTACAAGCCTTTCCGCTTGTGAAAGAAATAAATTCATCTCGCATATATTCAGCCATACGATGCACCTCATATCCGTTACTGCCTGCGATATGCGGAGTTAAAATGCAGTTCGGAAGCGAATAGAATTCACTCTCCGGAATTGGCGGCTCAGGGTCGGTTACATCAAGTATCGCGATTAAATCAGAGCGTGTAGAAAGAACCTTTATTAAGTCTTCCTCAACTACCTGCGCACCACGTCCTGTATTTATAAATGTAGCATTCTTTTTCATACTCGCAAAAAGCTTTCCGTTTAACATACCGACGGTCTGCGGATTGTTTGCAAGATGGTTTGACACAACATCACATTCCGAGAACAGCGTCTCAAGAGATACCTTTTTAACTTCGAGTTCCGCTGCAGTTTCATCGGGCAAGAACGGGTCAAACACCATTACCTCAAGTTTATAGTTTTTAAGCATATTGATAACCATTTTACCAATCATTCCCGCGCCGATTATACCGACTTTCGCGCCGAAATTACCCGGGAATTGAGAAAGTTTTTCCTTTCCTCCGCGGAAATTTTTATCCTTTGCAATACGAGAGGTTACAAAAAAGCCTTTATTTGCAAGCACAATCTGTGCTACCGTATACTCAGCAACAGGAACACCGTTTGCCGCCCACGCGCTGAAAACCGCAACACCGCAGTTTAAAAATTCTCGTGCAAAGCCTTGTACTGTACCTGCCGAATAAAAAATCGCCTTTAAATTCGGGAGATATTTTTTAATTTCCTCCTCAGTAAATGCCGGCATTCCCCAAGTTGAGAAAATATACTCGGCATCACTTCCAGCACTTGCAATAATATCTTCCTTTGTGTAAATCTTTCTCTCAAGCCCCGCAACGGTATTAAGCTCACAAATCATTTCTTCGCTATATACTCTTTTAATGTGCTCTTCCCATTTATTCAAGAATATTGATTTCATTTGTTTTCCCCTCCGACTATTTCAAAAAGGGCTTCTGCCTCGTATTTTAATGACTCAATCCTGTTGTCGGGCATAAATTCCAAAAGGAGATTGTGTTCTCCGCCGAAATATTTTAAATACTCGCGCCAGGTTTTAATCGCCTCTCTAAGCGGACGCTCATCTCTTTGATAATTTTCTTTACCTATCCAATTGAATACATGGATGTTTGTCGTATAAGGAGCTAAAAGTTTCGCCATAGCGTAATTCTCTTCCAATGTTTTAAACTGATTCGGCTGCCAATACATTTTAAAATTAGGTGAATTAACTTCATTTACAATTTCAAATGAACCCTCTTTAACATCGGTATACGTGTTATTGTGGCACTCAAGACACATAATAACTCCCGCCTTTTCTGCAAGGCGTGCTGCTTTCTTTGCATCATCAAAAAGCTTTTTCTTAGCTTCCGGGTCTGCGTTATATTCGCTGTATCCCATATTGCCGCACCAGAGTCTTAAAATATTAGTATCTAAAGCTTTTGCGGCATCAATATACTTTTCAAGCTCCTCAATCGGTGTAACGCCTAAACGGAAATATGTTCCGTACGCAACGCAAGAAATATTGTATTCCTTCTGCAGCGCATTAACCGCCTTTACCTTTTCAATATCGTCAGCCGGTGCGTGAACATCGCTTCCCCACTCAATGCACGTTAGCCCGACTTTTTTCATTTCCTCTAAAATTTCGCGAGGGCTGTGCTCACGAAACGAAATTGAAACGAGACCGCAATTAAATTTTCCCATATCATTCACCTAAAAAATATTTTTATTCTCTCTGTATCCGCGCCAGACGTTTTCAAAAAACTTATCCTCCTGCGGGAGCTCTCTTACCGCGCGCCAGCTTACTTTAAAGCCATTTTCAGTTAAAACTACTTCCTGAATTTTACCGCGATTTTCTTCGTTTTCACCTTTAAAGCGGAATTTTTCCTCGAGGCCCGCTCTCAAAGCACCGTTCTCATCATAGTTAAGCGCTGAGCCGCGCGTATCTCCTGCGGTTTCGGCATAATCTATCATAGCGGTAAGCACCGCCTCCTGCGTTATCAGAATGTCACGCAGTTTATAAAGCATATATTTTCTTTCGGCACCAACCGATACCTTTAACTCTTTTATCTCACTTTTAATTTCACAAAGCGCTTTTTTCATTTCACTCGTGTCGCGAATAGCCGCCGCACAATCACTCATTCTGCGTTGAGCTATGCCAATTTTTTCGCGCACATTATTATCCCTCTCACCGGATAAAAACTCAGCGTTTGATTTTTTTGCAAGAGCGACAACCGCGTTGAATTCGCAGTCGCGCAAAGGCTTATTCGGATGCTCGGAAATATACTGCGCCGCACGGAGCGAGCCGACCTGCCCTGCGTTAAGCGCTGAGCCGCCCGGGCGCGCAACACCATGTGTTCCGGCACACTCGCCTGCCGCAAAAAGACCTCGGACACTCGTCTGCCACCATAAATCGACTGCAATTCCGCCATTGTTATGCTGAGCACAAAGCGCAATTTCAAGATAATCCTTTGTTATATCAAGACCTTTGCCTGCGTATAGCTCGATTGCCGGAGTGTTCATTTTACGAAGGCGCTCAATCGGTGTTCCGAATGTCGCCTCGGCTTTTCTTAAATATTCATAAGCTTCCTGCGACAGCTTTTCGTATTCTATGTTTTCAAGTTCAAACGGGTTTTTAGTAAAATCAAGATAAACTCGTCTTCCTATCATAACGGTTTCACGATAGACCAAAAGGTCAATTACCGATGAGCCCGAGAGCACCTTCTTACTGTCAAACGGCCACTGGTAGCCCTTTAAGAAAACGTTTGAAAGTGCTTCATATTTATCTTCAAAATAATCCGCTAAAAACTCGCGCTCTACCCCATCTTTATCAATCGAAACAAAGCGCGGAAGCGTTTGCATATATGTACCCGACACATTCCACCGCGGATTTATAGATGCAAGACCGTACTGCCACTCGGTTAAGTTTTGTGCAGAAGCCCCTGCAAGGAGGGCAAGACTCGTCGTACCCGTATGGCACTCGGGATATACACTGTCGGCATAAATT
>JAZPZP010000058.1:0-12600 GCA_045544695.1 Eubacteriales bacterium
CTCCGTAATCCGATGTTCCGGGCTTTGCACAAAGTCTCAGCGCAACCTCTTTTTGCATCATAACGGTTATCGAGTCAAAAAGCTTACTCTCTAAAAGATGCGAGAGAATAGGCGTCGTAATGTAATAAGGAAGATTTGCACACACATACTTCTTAAGACCGTCAAAATGCTCATCAACGAGCGCTTTAAGATCAAGCTTTAACACATCTTCGAAAATGACAGAAATATTATCCTGCCCTGCAAGAGTTTCATCAAGCACCGGAATAAGAGCTCTGTCGATTTCAACCGCAACGACCTTTTTGGCATACTCGGATAATTCGCGCGTAAGGCAACCGATACCCGGCCCGATTTCAAGCACACCGACTTCCTCATCAATCTCCGACTGCGCGACAATTTCCTGCGGCACCCAGGCAGCGGTTAAAAAATTCTGCCCGAGGGACTTTGAAAAATGAAAGCCGTGTCTTTCTAATATTTCCCTGATAGTTCCTATGTTATTCAAATTCATAAAAACAACTCCAAAAAAATAACCTGCAAAGGTTTTCTCCTTTGCAGGTTAATGCGTGGTGACCCGTAGGAGAATCGAACTCCTGTTACCGCCGTGAAAGGGCGGTGTCTTAACCGCTTGACCAACGGGCCAAAAATTGCGGGAGCGTGAAAACGCGCTCCCGAGTGGTAGCGGCAATTGGATTTGAACCCATGACCGCTCGGGTATGAACCGAGTGCTCTAGCCAGCTGAGCTATGCCGCCATATCGCCATAAAGCAAGAAATATTTTAATATAAATTTGCGCGTTTGTCAACAGTTTTTTGAAAATTTCTTTAAAAATGTTTATTTACCCTGAAAGAGGACTAAACTAAGACTAAAACTGTGAGCTGATATATTATGCGTAAGATTTTAATTTTAATACTTTTTATATGTAATTTCCTATGTTTTTCCTGTGCTGAGTATAATGACTTTTATTTAAATATAAAAATTCCGCCCGAAAAGATTATTCCGAACACGCTGAATGCAGAACTATACTTAAATGAAAGTGTGACACTTTGGGTGGATTTAATGCCTAAATTTGCAGATGATAGCGAGATTGTCTGGGAATGTGTACCGAGTATTGCAGATGTTGATTACAGCGGCAGAAAATGCACAATAAGGGCAATTGAGGAAGGAGATGGAGTTTTGTATGCCACAGACCAAAACGGCGTTTCTTGCGAGATTAAAATTAAAATACTGCCGCAGAAAGTGAAAATTTCAATAGAGGGAACGAGTGATAGCATCAAGGTTGGAGAACAAATGATATTTTCAGCGCATACCGAGCCGAAATGCGATGTGTTGTGGCAGGTGGATGCAGGGGATACAGCGCATGTCTCCTATGGCGGTAATAAGTGCAAAATTCGCGCAAAATCAGCAGGAAGGATTACGGTATCGGCATCAGCAAAAAGCGGTGAACGCGCGGTTAAAACGCTTACCATTGAGCCATCTGAAGGGATGAATCTTTCTTTATTTGGGTTTATTTTAGGTGTGGCTTCGGTTGCGCTTTTAAGTATAGCATTGATTTTCTATTTAAGAATGAGGAGAGAAAATGAAAAATAAATTAAAGTGCGTAGTAACAGGGCTGCTCGCCGGAATTCCAAACGGATTTTTCGGCGCAGGTGGCGGAATGGTTTTAGTACCACTTTTCTGTAGATGGATCAAATTAGCCGAACGCGAGGCTTTTGCGACTTCTGTTTCTGTTATTTTGCCGATGTCAGCAGTGTCGGCAATAATTTATTTACTTCGCGAGGACTTTGAAATTATTGCGGCACTTCCGTATCTTTCGGGAGGTCTTATCGGCGGTATACTTGCGGGTTTTGTATTCAAAAAAGTCCCCACCGGACTTTTGCGTAAGGCACTTGGGATTTTTATAATATACGGTGGAGTAAGGAGCCTTTTCTTTTGAATTTTATTGTAGCTTTAATTTGTGGTATTCTGTCAGGCTTCGGGATAGGCGGCGGAACCTTGCTTATAATTGCGATGACGAGCTTTTTAGGTGTAGAGCAACTGAGCGCGCAGGGAATAAATCTACTTTATTTTATTCCGACTGCGGGCGCATCTTTGATTGGGCACATTAAAAATAAGCTCATTAACCTTGAAGCGTTTTTGTGGACTGCTGTTCCGGGAACACTTGCGACGATAATCAGTTCTATTGCACTCTCTAAATTTGATAAAAGCATATCGCGCAAAATTTTTGGAGGATTTTTGTTATTTGTCGGAATAAGTGAACTTTTTCGTAAGGAAAAAAGATAACTTGTTTTTAAAAGTGTGTTGTGATAAGATAAAAATGAGGTGATGCAAATGAAGAAACTCGCTTTGATTTTGTCACTTCTGTTTTTGTGCTCGTGTGCTCCAAAACCGCAGATGGAATCATATTTTGCCATGGATACTATTATGCAGGCTACGATATACGGAAAAGCAGATGTTGAAGAAATTATAATGGAATATGACGATATTTTTTCTCCCACAAAGCAGACGAGTACGCTCTCAAAATACAACAGGGGCGAGTGGGTACATAACAAAATTTTCGACGATGTTCTCTTCCGCGCAGGGCAACTTGCGGAGAAGACTGACTATGCTTTTTCACCGAATTTAGGTAATGTAATCGATTTGTGGAATCGCGAGGTTTTACCGAGTGAAGCAGAGATAAAAGAGGCAATGTCTTCACCTAAGAAAATAAACCTGAGCGCAATTGCAAAGGGTGCGCTTTCAGATGCGATTTTAAAGGAGCTTTGCGACAAGGGCGTAAAAAGGGCGATTTTATCACTTGGCGGTAATATTATCGCGCATGGTACAAGGTCAGACGGAAGTGATTGGATAGTAGGAGTGCGTGATCCTGACGGGAGCGAGAATGAATATATCGCAACGATTGGCGTGAAAGATAAATTTGTTGTTTCTTCGGGTGATTATGAGCGATATTTTGAAGAAAACGGGGTGCGCTATCATCATATTTTAGATCCAAAAACAGGAATGCCTGCAAAGAGCGATTTGCGATCTGTTACAATAGTTTCAAATGACGGTGCTTTGGCTGATGCTTATTCAACTGCACTTTTTGTTATGGGTAGTGAAAAAGCGCTTGAATTCTGGCGCAAAGAAGGCGATTTCGAGGCGATTTTAGTTCTTGATGATAAAATTATAATAACCGATGGAATAGAGAATTTTAATTTAACCGACGAGGGGTATACATATGAAGTGGCGCATCGCTGATTTTTTGATAATAGTGCTTGTCGTGGTATTAGCTTTTGCAATCTGGCTCTATCCCGTTTTTTCAGAACAGGGAAATGATGCGCAGATAAAACAGGGAGAGGAAACAAAAAGCGTTTCTCTCTTAGAAGATAAAGAAATTGTAATCGACGGCGCTATCGTGAGAATAGCCGATAAAAAGATTTCGATAATTGAGTCTGATTGCCCTGATAAAGTTTGCGTGAATACAGGCGAGATTTCGAAAAAAGGCGAATCAATCGTCTGCGTGCCGAACGGAATTGTAATTACAATCGGCGGCGAGCGGGAAGTCGACGCGGTTGCAAACTAAAAAGAAGATGTCAATTGACATCTTCTTTTTTATTTACATTCATCAATTGTATCGTAAAATCTGACCGTTGACATATCTATATACGGTCTTACAAAAAAGACGGTCGGCACGCTGAATGCAAACAGATACCATAATAGAAAACTCAACTCGAATACGAAGAATTCACGTTTTACACCTTTTGCTTTCTTGCGCGCGATACGAAGTGCTTTAAATACGGAACACTCGCGATATTCAGCAAAAGCAATGGGAGCGAGCTTATACGGAACGCATACAATTGCAAAAAGAATTGCGGCAGCAATTGAAAGAATATCACCACTCATCTGAGCAAGCGGACCGAGCATAGGCGAAAGGGCAGTTAAAGTGATTGGAAGCATAAACAGAAGTACTGCCCAAAAAGCTTGTAATATTGCAATCGTTATATCTAAGAAGCACGCGCTGAAAACTTCTTTAAGACTAAGAAATGAAGAAAAAATTGTTCGGAACTTTGGCTTCTCACCACGCGAACAGAGTAGAAGAAAACGCCAGATACCGATTTTAAGCGGTGAAGTGAGCAAAAGCTGCAAGAGCAATACAATTACCAGGAGCAAAACTACCTCACGGGTAAATCCATTCGGAAGAATTTGCGCCATAAGCTGCTCGGGTGTTATATCGGGAGTTGGCGCACTTGGAAGTTGGAAGGGAATGAAGCAGAGCGCGATAAATGAAAGCGAGAAGGAAATTGCCAGGGCAAAAACGCATTTTAAAAAATTCCCTACAAGCGATCTTTTCGCGTGTGTCTTGACTTCATAGCGGTGCTGTGACCAGGTTTTCATTTGCAAAACTCCTAAATTGAAGGATCTTCAGAAGGTGTATCAGACTCATCTGAAGTGTTTTCGGTTGCTTCGTTTTCGGTAGACGAAGGTTCCTCGGGAGCAACTGGTTCGACAGGAACTTCGGGCTCTGCCGGAACTTCGGGTTCAACCGGCGTTTCGGGTTCTGCCGGAGCTTCCGGTTCGGTTGGAGTCTCCGGAATTACAGGTGTTTCGGGTTCTGCCGGAGCTTCAGGCTCTGTCGGAACATTCTGCGGCGGCTCTGTAACCGGTGGAGTTACAGGTGCAGCTTCGGGGCTTACATGGATAATTTCGGTCATAGGAACATACTTTGTTCTGTTCTCGAGAGCTTTGCTTATAAGCTTTCCGTTTTTGTCATATACATGACGGTAAACATTCATCGTAATACCCGGCTGACCTGCCTGATAAACGACGCGTTCACCTGGCTTTAAAGAACTGTTTACAACTGTTTTTGAGCTATATGGAGTAGTGCCGAGAGTTTCGGTTGTAATCTTTACCGTTTTCTCCTGTGTTTTTGTGCCCATGATTGTAACAGTAATATAGTTGTTTTTCGCGTGAGCTAAAATTTTTATCGGATACTCCGAGGTGTTTTCAAACTGGAAGTCGATAGAACCATAAACAACGGTTGCGTCCTGGCCTTTAGGAGCGTAGTCAACATAGAATGAATGATTTTTGCGATTTACCGTTTTCATATCGGCATACATCGCTGCCATATAGATGGTGCTTGAAACCTGGCAGATACCGCCTCCGAGACCGTCAACAACCTCACCATTTGAGAAAACACCGGCTTCCTTGAAGCCGCGGGCAGCGGTTCGTTTTCCTACCACCTTATTAAATGAGAATACTTCGCCCGGATTTAAAATTGTTCCGTTTACGAAATTTGCAGCAAGGCGCACATTGACACAGCGGTTCACTTTTTTCGGACTGTAATATGTTGTTTTTGTAGAAAGAGTGTCCTGGAAAAGCGTGGACTGAACCATATATGTTGTAATCTTAGGCTGGGTAAGGCTGAGCGGAATTACAACTTCTTTATCGGGAGCGGCATCGTGAGCCTTCTTTGCCGCTTCAAGGTCAAAATCAATACCAACAACATGCGGTGTGACAACATTCTTGCCGTCTATCAGTTCAAGCTTTGCATCGGAAACGGTCGTGTGGACCTCTTCGTATAATTTATCCATATCGTGGAGCGCGGCTTTTGCAAACTCGAGCTTTATTTCAATATCTGAATAATCTTCTTTAGAGAATTTTTCGCGAATGGTATTGCCGAAAGCTTCTTCATTGAGCAACATACCGTCGACCGGCGGCGTGAGAGTCATTTCGTCCTCCTCAATTTCATAAGAAGCATCAATCGGAGGAATATTTGCAGCTGCAAATTCTTTTGTAATGAGAGTGAGAAATTCATCGTCCAGCTTTATCGGTAACGGAATTTCGTTTTTTGAGAAAGCGGCACCGATAAATTTAAACGGCTTTGTTATAAAGTTACCGTCGGAGCTTTTTGCTACCGCAAGAGAAGCAGCCTTCTCGGCATCAATTTTAACTTCGAGTTCTGCTGCATATAGCGTTTTGGTTACATCTTCAACCTTTACATTGAAAGCTTTATCGGTAAATTTTTTGTCGCTTTCAGAGGTGAGGAGAGAGACAATTTCATCGTGATTCTTGCCGGAAACATTGATATCTGCAACATATGTATTCGGATAAGCACTGTCATACCCATTAACAAAAATTGCAAATCCAAAAAACAGAGCGACAACGAGAGCCGCTGCTGCACATATTATAAAAATCTGTTGTTTTTTTCTTGTCGACATATTGCACACCCCGATTTATAAAACTAACTACATATAGTATAGAGCCTTTTTATATAAAAATCAAATTACAGTTTGGTTACTATTTTAAGCAATATGGTAAATTTTAAAAAATATGTGTGACAAATGGCAAAAAAAGTGTTATACTATAAAATAATATGATGTCTTAAAGGAGACAGAAGGTTATGGAAAAGAAAAAATTTTATATCACAACTCCGATTTATTACCCGTCTGATAAGCTTCATATCGGTCACGCTTACTGTACGGTATCTACCGATATGATGGCTCGCTATAAGCGAATGCGCGGCTTTGATGTTATGTTCCTTACCGGAACCGACGAGCACGGTCAGAAGATTGCGCGAATTGCGGCAGAGCGCGGTGTTACCCCGCAGGAATATGTTGACAATATCGTTGCAGGCGTTAAAGATTTATGGAAGCTTTTAAATATTTCTAACGACCGTTTTATCCGCACAACCGATGAGCAGCACAAGAAGTCTGTTCAGAAGATTTTTGAAAAGCTCTATGAAAAGGGCGATATTTATAAGAGTGAATACGAGGGCTGGTACTGCACACCGTGTGAATCTTTCTGGAACGAACGCCAGTTGGTTGACGGTAAGTGCCCGGATTGCGGCAGACCGGTTGAGTTATCACACGAGGAGAGCTACTTCTTCAAGCTTTCAAAGTATCAGGATCGTTTGGTTGAATACTTAGAGCAGAATCCTGAGTTCTGCCAGCCGAAGAGCAGACTCAATGAAATGATGAATAACTTCATAAAGCCGGGTCTTGAGGATCTCTGTATTTCGAGAACTTCATTTGACTGGGGCGTTAAGGTTCCGATTAATGAAAAACACGTTGTTTATGTATGGTTAGATGCGCTCAGCAACTACATTACCGCAATGGGTTACGGCTCGGATGATGAGGAGTTATTCAATAAATATTGGCCGGCTGACCTTCATATGGTCGGTAAGGAAATCGTCCGTTTCCACACTATTATATGGCCGATTATGCTTATGGCACTCGATCTTCCGCTTCCGAAAAAGGTTTTCGGTCACGGTTGGTTACTCCTTGAGGGCGGTAAGATGAGTAAGTCTAAGGGTAACGTTGTTGACCCGGTTGTGCTTTGCGAAAAGTACGGGGTTGATGCTATCCGTTACTTCCTCCTCCGCGAGGTTCCGTTCGGAGCAGACGGCGTGTTCTCCAACGAGGCGCTCTTTAACAGAATTAACTCTGACCTTGCAAACGACTTGGGTAACCTGTTATCACGAACGGTTGCAATGACAGAGAAGTATTTTGAGGGCAAGGTTCCCGAGATGCGCGAAGCTGACGCTATCGACGATGAACTTAAAAACCTTGCTAAGGAAGTTGTTTCAAAGTATGAGGAGAATATGGAAAACCTTCTCTTCCCGAATGCACTTACCGAGGCTTGGAGACTTATTTCGCGCGCTAATAAATATATTGATGAAACAATGCCGTGGACTCTTATTAAGGATGAGGCAAAGCATGCGCGTCTCGCTGAGGTGCTTTATAACCTAAGCGAAGCACTCCGCATTTCAGCGATTTTAATTACACCTGCTATGCCGGAAACTGCAGAGCGAATGTTTGAACAGCTCGGCGTTACCGATCCTGCAATGAAGACATGGGATGCTCTTTCCTGGGGTATTAACAAGGAATATTCGGTAAAGAAGGGTGAGGCACTCTTCCCGAGAATTGATGTAAACGCAGAGCTCGAGAAACTCGCAGTTGAAGCTGAAGAAAAGGCAGCTGCGGCAGCAAAGGATGAGCCGAAAATTGACGCAGCTCCGGTTTCACCAGAAATTGAGTTTGACGACTTTATGAAGGTTGACCTTCGCGTTGCAAAGGTGCTTACCTGCGAGCCGGTTCCAAAGTCTAAGAAGCTTCTTAAAATGGAAGTTGACATTGGCTGTGAAAAGCGCCAGGTAGTATCGGGCATTGCAAAGTGGTATAAGCCTGAGGATATGATAGGCAAGAGTGTTGTATTCGTTGCAAACTTAGCTCCGGCAAAGCTTTGTGGAGTTGAAAGTCAGGGTATGATTTTAGCTGCTGACGACGGTGAGGATGCAAAGGTTCTTTTCGTTGAAGGACTTGCTCCCGGCTCTACAATCAGATAAATAATAAAAGCTCTCTTGAATTCAAGAGAGCTTTTTTATGTCTTTAACAGTTAATGTATCGTCATTTACCGAGAATTTGATCTCGTAATCATCAAAACGCATTCCATAAATTCGTGACGCGTCATCCTGATATGCGGGGCGAGGATCGAGACGCAACATATCAATAACGCCATCTCGTAAATTTTCGGGAAGAACTGTGAGCAGAGCATCTGCAATTTCTACTTTTAATTGATATCCCGAATATGAGGAGGTAAAGCCGTTCGTTGCATCGGGGTGACAATCGGTGTATGCAAGATACGGCTTTATATCGTAAATCGGAGTGCCGTCAAGCAAATCAGCACCCGAGACATTGAGTATCGTTCCGGATTCTTTTGTGCGCTCAATGCTTATGAGTTTAACAGAGGAGAGGCCAACAGGGTTGGGGCGGAAAGGAGAGCGCGTAGCAAAAACACCGACTCGTTCATTTCCTCCGAGGCGCGGAGGACGCACGGTGGGCGACCAGTTATCCCGCTCGGCTTTTGAAAAATTCCATATAAGCCACAGATGTGAAAAGCCTTCAATTCCGCGCAGGGCATCGTCGTTACGATACTCTTCTTCAAAGATAATCTGAGAGACTATTTCTTTCGCCATTCCGCTCTGACGCGGGATACCGAATTTTTCAACGAAAGGCGATTTTATTCTTGCAATAATTTTCATATTACAACAGTTCCTCAGCTAATATTCTGCCGTTCATCAGAGCGTTGTCTTTCATCGAATCGTAAAGCGCGGCAGATGCAGCTTGATAATAAGGGAGAGTATAAACTGACAGAATTCCGCAGGTTAAGGCAGTGAGTAAAAACCAGCCGACAAAACTCAAATCAAAAACAAACAGTTCCCATTTTACTTCTTTTGTCATACGCATCGAAATTTTAAGCGCATCACGCGCCGATACATTAGGACAATCCGCAAGAATGTATGGAGTAAAGCGATAAGAATACGCTTTTACAATGCCGGGAATTATAAAAAGGCACGACCACAGAAAAATAAACAAATTCATCCATGCCATTCCACCGAGCTTTCTGAGGTAATTTTTGAAACCGATACTGAATGGCAAAGTTGCGGTTATTTTTTCATTTCGAGAAACTGCGAGGGCTGTACCGTTAATAGATAAAGGATTGAATGGCAAAAGAAAAAACATTACTATTGTTGCAGGGATACTCATTAAAGAAGAAATTGAATTTAAAAACAATTCATAGTGAGCGAAAATGCTTGAATATGCAAAGCCCATAAGTGCGACAGGAATTGCACATATAGTGCTTATAGCGCTTGTTGCGAAATAGGAAGCTGCAAGAACTAATATTACAGATAGCAAAAATGTGCCGTATTGCGCGTGCATTCTCGATTTTGCAAATTCCTTGATTTGTGAACGGAAAGACATAAAATCACTCCTTTTTTACTTTATTTTTATAGTAGCATAAATTTTGAACTTTCGCAACAAGAAAAATAAGCAATAAATTCCAAAAAACTATTGAAAAAATCTTTAATTTATCATAAAATAGTATATGTGTGAAAGTGGGGGAACCAGGTATGATAAATATTGTTTTGGTCGAGCCGGAAATTCCGGCCAATACAGGTAATATTGCGCGTACCTGTGCCGCTACAAAGACGCAGCTGCATCTTATTAAGCCACTTGGATTTTCAATTGATGACAAGCATCTGAAAAGAGCGGGGCTTGATTATTGGCATCTTTTAGATGTTAAAATCTATGAAAATTTGGATGAGTTCTTTGAAAAGAATGCAGGGGGACGTTTCCACTATCTTACAACTAAAGCCCCACGCTCATATTTGGAGTGTGAATTTAACGAGGGCGACTTCTTCCTTTTCGGAAAAGAGACAAAAGGTTTGCCTGAACCGCTTTTATATGCAAACCCTGAACGCTGCATAAGAATCCCGATGCGTGAGGAGGCGCGGAGTCTTAATCTGTCTAACGCGGTTGCAATTGTTGCGTATGAAGCGCTACGCCAGCTTGACTTTGAAGGTCTTGTCGGTACGGGTAAAATGCTAACGGATATTTAGGATAAGGAGAGAAATATGAGTAAAATACGATTGATTGTCGACTCAGCTTGCGATTTGACTCACGAGCTGTGCGAAGAAAACGACATCAAAATTCTTCCTGTTACCGTTTTATATGGCGGAGAGGAACACAAAGAGTACGAAGAAATTGATATAAAAGAATATTGGAAGGTTCTTGAAACAAGCGAGGACTTTCCCTCAACTGCACAGATTTCACCTGCTCAGTATATGGATGCTTTTGAAGAAGCAAAGAATAATGGCTATACCGATGTCATCTGCCTTGCGGTGAATGCAGCAGGCAGCGGAACATATAATTCAGGTATTATGAGCCGTGATATGTTTTATGCTGAATATGGCGAGGATATGAAAATCCATATGATTGACTCGCAAAATTATTCTTATGCATACGGTTCAGCAATGCTGCTTGCCCGTCGTGCGATAAATGACGGTGCTACGGTTTCAGAGGTAATTGATATTATCAAAGATCACTGCTCGCGCGTTGAAGCGGCTGCTTGTGTTTTTACGCTTAAGTATCTTAAAAAGAGTGGTCGAGTAAGCGGTGCGGCAGCAATTGCAGGTGAATTTTTAGGAATCAAGCCGATTATCCATCTTTGCTCCTGCGGTGTTGACACCGTCGGCAAGGTGCGCGGCGAGAAGCCTGCGGTTACCGGTCTTTTGAATTTCGTTGACGGACGCATGGATAAAGAGAAAAATCAGGACGATGTTGCCTGCGTTTTATACGCTAATACATCTGAAGAATATGTTAAGATGGTTGAGGATTTCTTATACGAGAAGGGTGCGAAAAAAGTTGCGCGCATTCCGCTCGGCGCTTCAATTCTTACCAATACTGGTCCTAATATTGTCGGAATAGTATATTACGGCAAAAAAAGGGCATAAAAATGCTATAAAATAGTCAAAAAACACATTGTTTAGTTTTTAAATTTAATTTATAATATAAAATATAAAATTATAGGAGTGAAAACAATGACTTACAACAAGAAGAGTATTGAAGATGTCTCTGTTTCAGGCAAGAAGGTTTTAGTCCGCTGTGACTTTAACGTTCCGCAGGACGATAACGGCAATATCACATCTGATAAGCGTATCGTTGCATCCCTCCCGACGATTGAGTATTTACTTAAAAATAACGCAGCAGTTATTTTATGCTCACATCTCGGTCGTCCGAAGGGTGAATTCAATATGAAGTTCTCTCTTGCACCTGTTGCTGCTCGCCTCGCTGAGCTTCTCGGCGTTAAGGTAGAAATGGCAAAGGATGTTGTCGGCGAGGATGCTAAGGCAAAGGCTGCAGCTTTAAAGCCGGGTGAGGTTTTACTTTTAGAGAATGTTCGTTTCCACAAGGAAGAGGAGAAGAACGATGCAGGTTATGCAAAAGAGCTTGCTTCAATGGCTGAGCTTTATGTTAACGATGCATTCGGTACTTCTCACCGTGCACATGCTTCAACTGCAGGTGTTGCTGATTACTTACCGGCAGTTTGCGGATACCTCATCAAGAAGGAAATCGGCATTATGGGCGAGGCTCTTGAGAGCCCGAAGCGTCCGTTTGTTGCAATCCTCGGTGGTTCTAAGGTTTCCGACAAAATCGGCGTTATCAACAATCTTCTCGAGAAGGTTGATACATTAATCATCGGCGGCGGTATGGCTTACACATTCGCTAAGGCTCAGGGCGGCAAAATCGGTAATTCTCTCTGTGAGGATGACAAGCTCGATTATGCACTTGAGATGATTAAGAAGGCAGAGGCTAAGGGTGTTAATCTCTTAATCCCGACCGATACAGTTATCGCTGACAAGTTTGCTGCAGACGCTGCAAGCGATGTTGTTGCAACAAACGACATTCCTGACGGTTGGATGGGTCTTGATATCGGTCCGAAGACTGTTGAGACATTTGCTAATGCAGTTAAGAATGCAGGTACTGTTATCTGGAATGGTCCGATGGGCGTATTTGAGTTTGAGCGTTTTGCTGAGGGTACAAAGGCAGTTGCTGCTGCAATTGCAGAGAGCGGCTCAATCAGCATCATCGGCGGTGGCGACAGTGCATCTGCTGTTAAGAAGCTCGGCTTCGATAAGAAGATGACTCACATTTCAACAGGTGGCGGCGCATCTCTCGAATTCCTTGAAGGTCTCGAACTTCCGGGTATCGCTTGCCTTGAGAGCAAATAAGTTAAGTATCAGTTTTTTTCACAATTCAAAAGGAGCATAAAATGAACAGAAAATATC
>JAZPZP010000059.1:0-4853 GCA_045544695.1 Eubacteriales bacterium
TTTCAACATCAATACCGCGAAACAAAAGCTTACCCGGTAAGGATTGACGCTCATCGTCAATAATTGTATAGCCACGAACATTACCTACAAGCGTAACACCTGCAAGAACACCCGTGCCGTCAGCATTTCTGAGACCGCGGCGCACCTTTAAATTTGTGCACACCTCTGGCGGAATTGTGTTATTTTTTCTAAATTCATTGCATAAGCTTTCAATGAACTCTTTTGATGATAACATAAAGCTCCTCCTTTCTTGAGGGACAAACTCATCAATATTTCATAATTACATTTTATTGTATCGCATTTTTTAGTTTCCGTCAACTAATTTTGCAAATAATATAAAATCGGGAGATGTTTTAAAATGAAGCGTTTTTTAATTCTTTGTCTTGCTCTGTGGATATGCGCTTTTGCTATTCCGACTCTTGCGGTAAAACCGTGGAAAATGCAAGTTCCTGTCGACAATCCTTCAAATTCACAAGTTGAGCTTATCGATAGCACGACAGAAATAACCCTGTATCACGACGGGGAGGTTATAACTCTCCCGCTCGACGAGTATTTATCAGGCGTTGTCGCCGCCGAAATTCCCGCCTCATTTCCGGTTGAAGCAATGAAGGCGCAGGTAGTTGCCGCGCGTACATATACAATGAATCGCGCAAGCCTCGAGCCTTCTACCGAACACAAGGGTGCTATGGTCTGCTCAAATTACGCACATTGCAAGGCATATACTCCAATTGCGACCGCCGCGGCAAAATGGGGCAGCAACCAGGAAACATACATAAATAAAATACGCACAACCATCCGCGAGACTGACGGAGAAATCTTGCTTTATGACAACAAGCCGATTTCCGCGGTATTTTTTGCTTACTCCGCAGGCAAAACCGAGCGCGCCGCCGATGTCTGGGGTTCTGATGTTCCATACCTACAAAGTGTTGACAGCGAAACCGATAAAGATATTGACAATGCTACCCGAACGGTATCCTTCCCGGCAAATGAATTTATCGAAAAATTCAAGGCGAAATACCCCAATGCCACTTTCAGCGACGACCCATCTACTTGGTTTTCGGATATAACCCGAAGCGATGCCGGCGGTATTATGACACTCAAAGTTGGAGGTGTTTCTTTAAAAGGCACTACTTTGCGCTCAAATTTCGGACTAAGGTCGACTAATTTTTCGGTAAGCGCTGACAAGGATACAGTAACCTTTGAAACACGCGGCTATGGTCACGGCGTCGGAATGAGTCAATACGGCGCAAAAGGCCTTGCCGATCGCGGAAAAAATTATCAGGAAATACTCACACATTACTATAAAGGAGTAAATTTCGGTAAAATTTCAAAATAATTGCTTATTCTTCTTTACTTTTTACCCCTAAATATGATAATATAATATATATTTGTTTACTATTATTTTAAAGGGGCAGATTTAAAATGAAGAATACCGAGAAAACAATGGAAAAAATCGTCGCGTTATGTAAAGGTCGCGGCTTCGTTTACAGCGGTAGTGAAATCTACGGCGGTCTCGCTAATACTTGGGATTACGGCCCGCTCGGCGTTGAGTTTAAAAACAATGTTAAGCGCGCTTGGTGGAAGAAATTCGTCCAGGAGAGTCGCTACAATGTAGGACTCGACAGTGCAATTCTTATGAATCCGCAGGTATGGGTTGCTTCAGGTCACGTCGGTGGCTTCTCTGATCCGCTTATGGACTGTAAGGAATGTAAGACCCGTCACCGCGCTGACCAGCTCATTGAAGCGACAGGTGCTAATCCGGCAGGCTGGAGCTTTGAGCAGATGGAGCAGTACATTAAGGACAACAACATCGTTTGCCCGGACTGCGGTAAGCAGAACTTTACTGATATTCGCAAGTTCAACCTTATGTTCAAGACCTTCCAGGGTGTTACAGAGGATGCCAAGAACGAATTATACCTCCGTCCGGAAACCGCACAGGGTATTTTCGTTAACTTTAAATCAATTCAGCGTACAACAAGAAAGAAGATTCCGTTTGGCGTAGGTCAGGTTGGTAAATCCTTCCGCAACGAGATTACTCCGGGTAACTTCACCTTCCGTACCCGCGAATTTGAGCAGATGGAGCTCGAGTTCTTCTGCAAGCCGGGCACTGACTTAGAGTGGTTCAAGTACTGGAAAGATGCTTGTGAGAAGTGGCTCTTAGATCTCGGCATCAAGAGCGAGAACTTAAAACTTCGTGACCACGAACAGGAAGAGCTTTCTCACTATTCAAACGCTACTACCGACATCGAGTACCTCTTCCCGTTTGGTTGGGGTGAGCTTTGGGGTATCGCTGACAGAACTGATTTTGACTTAAAGGCTCATCAGACACATTCCGGCGAGAATATGGACTACTTCGATCAGGAAGCTAACGAGAAGTATGTTCCGTATGTTATCGAGCCGTCTCTCGGTGCTGACCGTGTTGCTCTCGCATTCCTTTGCGAGGCATATGACGAAGAGGTTGTCGATGCTGAAAAGAACGATGTTCGTGTCGTTATGCGCCTGCATCCGGCACTTGCTCCGTACAAAGCAGCAGTTTTACCGTTATCAAAGAAATTGTCCGAAAAGGCAGACGCTGTTTATGCAGAACTCGCAAAGCACTTCCCTGTTGAGTTTGACGATGCAGGTTCAATCGGTAAGCGTTATCGCCGTCAGGACGAGATCGGTACTCCGGTTTGTATCACCTACGACTTCGAGAGTGAAGAAGACGGATGCGTTACAGTTCGTGACCGTGACACTATGGGGCAGGAGAGAGTTGCAATTTCCGACCTTGTTTCATACATCTCAAAGAAAATCGAATTCTAAATTAAGCATAAAAAGACCTGTGCAATGCACAGGTCTTTTCTTTTTAGTTGTAAAGATTTATAAAGCCAAAATCTGCCATATCATACGCGCCGTTTGTTGCCTTCTTTAACGTATCATCTGCCCACTTTATTATTGCTACGAAAACTGTTCCTGCTAAATTCTCGTGCTCTTCAATCTGTGAGGAGGAAAGCCACGAGCTTCCATCTGTCTGTTCCATTCCAATAGACACATTACTCTTTATAAGCTGAGGCGAAAAATTCGACTCACCCGTATAATCTAAATATCCACCGTATCCGCCGTATCCATTATCCTCATATTCATATATCATATATGTGTGTTGTGTTACCGAATCAATTGATGTAACCATCATCACCGTATATTCTTTTCCATACTCCTCTGTACAATCATACATTACCATAAGGTATATTTTATTGAGATCCGTATCGTATACCGCAACGTACTCTTCTACACCTCCGGTATATGTGAATTTCTTTGAATGTGCAGGGTATTCATATTCGTAATTCGTATTTCTTAAAATAAATGTCTTAAATGCATCAAAAGCCTGCTTTTGTACTGAACCACTATTCCCCGAACTACTGCTGCCCGAATTGCTGTCAAGCATTCCCGTGATACTCTGCATTTCGTTAAAAGACATAATGTAAGATGACTTGCTCATATCGACGATGGATAGCGGAACAGCAAGGTTTAAATTCTGACCATCGGTAAAGAGCGCGCTTGTTATACCAATTGCTTCGCCGTATTTGTTGAGAAGTGCGCCGCCTGAACTTCCCTGTGAAATCGGCGCTGTTATTTGAATATATGGTGTTCCGTCTAATGTTCTTTTGGGGTTTGAAATAATTCCCTCTGAGAATGTGTTCTGCAAGCCGAGCGGAGAACCGAGTGCATAAACAGCACTTCCCGTTGTAAGCGCATCCTCGGTGTTAACCGGTAGGTAATCAAAACCTCTGCCATTAATCTTGATTACTGCCCAGTCATTTTCCTTGCTGTAATGCAAAACGCCGCTGATTTCATAAACCGTTTCTTCGTCAGAGAGCCAGATATATGCTTCTGCCGCATCTTCAATAACATGGTAGTTTGTGATTGCGGTTCCATCTGAATCAATGAAAAATCCACTTCCTAAACCGTAAGCCTCACCTTTTTCATCATACATCTGAACATAGAAAACCGCGTTCTTGGACTTTTGGTATATCTCCTCAGACGACAACGAAACGCGCTCGGGGTATTTTTTAGCAATCGCATCCTTATCGTAATATGCGTTAAATGCATCTGAAGTGAATACACCTGCGCTTATCAGCGTATCAGCAAGCTTTCTTCCCGATCCCTTAACTTCCTTATCAAGTGCGGCATACGAAACGAGAACAACATCCGCGCGCCAGAAGTTTGCTCTATCAACACCATTTGATAAAATTCCTACCTGCTCTGCAAGGTCAAACGGATTATCCCATGTGAATTCGCCGTATGCATCCGAATATCCGAGTGCGCGGAGAACAAAGGTTAAATACATCGCAGCATTTGCGCGACCTGTTCCGAAGGTCGTAAGACCAACACCATTTGCAAGACCATGTTCGTAACCATAGCCTACGTACTTATCAGCCCACGCAGGCACATCGGTAAACGGATGCTTCCAGGTGCCGTTAAGTGCTTTTTTCTCACTTCCCAAAACGCGAATCAGCATAACGAGAGCTTCAATTCGTGTCGGTGCGCGATTTAAGTCAAAATCTGTCAGAGATACACCGTAAAACAGACCTAATTGCTTCAAATCCTCAGCAAGTGTTTCTTCAAAAGAAGTATCCCTTGCCGCAAAGGACATTGGCATTATTCCTATAAATAATGTAATGCATAAAATAAATGATATTGCTTTTTTCACTTTGCAAGACCTCCTTAACTATACTTATTCTATACCAAATTTTATATTCCGTCAATTAAAGAAAGATTAAAAAAAGAAGGCGACCGCAAATTGCGGTCGCTTATTTTAGTTGTTACCAAAGTAGTCGTCACGGTATGCCTTAACAGAGTTGTACATGTTAACC